>JALUXT010000148.1 GCA_027013245.1 Campylobacteraceae bacterium | reverse complement strand
TATTCTAAATTGTGTTGCTTTTTTGCCACTTACCCTATATCCTACGGATAAAATAGCATCAAGATTATAAAATTTTGTTCTCTTTGTTTGAGTTTTTCCCTCTATTGCACCATGTTGCGTGGTATGTTCCAAAATGGAACATACCACTTTTTCATCAAGCTCATCACTTTTAAATATGTTACTTAAATGTTTTGTGATAGCTGGTCTTTTAACTTCAAATAAATCAGCTATCTGCTTTTGATTAAGCCAAACACTCTCGTTTTCAACAGTAGCTTTTAACTCAACTTTTCCATCTTCATAGATAACTATATCACTCATAAATAACCTTTGCTAAATTCTCATTTATCTTTTTATTGAGTTCTTGTTCTTCTTTCATCTGTTCTTTTAACTCTTTTTGAAGTTCACTAAACCTCTCTTTAAAATCAAACTCATCTTCGACCTCTTCCAAGCCTACATATCGCCCTGGAGTTAGTACGAAGTTTAACTCTCCAACCTCTTCTAAGCTTGCAGATTTGCAAAAACCCTTTATATCCATATACTCTTTTTTGTTTTTCCAATCATGATAAATTTTAGATATATGATCGGTATCTTCATGGCTAAACTCTTTGGTTCGTCTATTGATGAGGTGTCCTAGATTTCTGGCATCTACAAAAAGTATCTCTTTTTTCTTTCTACCTCGTTTCATAAACCATAGCGAGGCTGGAATTTGGGTATTTAAAAAGAGTTTTGCAGGTAGATTGACTATACAATCCACCAAATTGGCTTCGACGAGAGCTTTTCGTATCTTGCCTTCATTTGAAGTGTTAGAAGTCAAACTTCCTTTAGCAAGAACAAATCCTGCCATTCCAGTCGGTGCTAAATGGTAGAGAAAGTGTTGTATCCAAGCATAGTTGGCATTTCCAGTAGGTGGTGTGCCATATTTCCATCGTCCGTCATTTTGCAAAAGTTCACCACTCCAGTCGCTTACATTGAAAGGCGGATTGGCTATGATAAAGTCTGCTTTTAAGTCTTTGTGGACATCATTTAAAAATGACCCTTCATTGTTCCATTTGACCTGAGAGCTATCAATCCCACGAATTGCAAGATTCATCTTTGCTAGTCGCCATGTGGTTTGATTTGACTCTTGACCGTAGATAGATATATCGTTAATACGCCCTTGATGCTCTTTTACAAACTTTTCAGATTGTACAAACATACCGCCACTTCCACAACAAGGGTCAAAAACTCTCCCTTTGTATGGTTCTAGCATCTTTATAAGAAGTCGAACTACACATCTTGGAGTATAAAACTGCCCGCCCTGTTTTCCCTCAGCAAGTGCAAATTCACCCAAAAAATACTCAAATACATGACCAAGAACATCGGCACTTCTTGCCTTGGCATCTCCAAAAGCGATGTTTCCTATGAGGTCTATAAGTCCGCCAAGCGACTTGCTATCCAAGTTATCTTTGGCAAATACTTTTGGTAGCACCCCTTTAAGTGAGTTGTTTTCTTTCTCGATTATCTCCATAGCCTCATCAACAATCTTACCTATGTTTGGTAGTTTAGCATTGGAAAGAAGAAATGACCATCTAGCCTTTTGTGGGACAAAAAAGACATTTTCCGCCTTATATTCATCTCTATCTTCAGGGTCAGCACCCATCTTAACTTCCACTTTTAGTGAATTGTAAAGCTCTTCAAAACTGTCAGAAATATACTTTAAAAATACAAGCCCCATCACCACATGCTTATACTCTGCGGCATCTATGTTTTTTCGTAGTTTATCGGCGGCTTTCCATAGTTGTTTTTCTATGCTTTCTTGCTGTTTTACTTTCATGATATAGAATCATCTACTATTTTAATTAATTTTTCTATATCTCTTTTTTGTATGCTTCTAAAATCTAGCAAAAACTTGTCACTCTCTATTCTTCCTATGATGAATTTTTTTCTAAACTCTCTCTCTAGTTTGTCAGCTTTTCCTTTTATGTGTAAAACTATAGTTGGAAATTTTCGATTAGGCAAAGTACCTCCGCCCATCACAGTTTCACTTTGCAATACTTCACATTTTTCCTTGCCAATTTTACTTTGTACTTGCAAAGCTCTTTTTTCAAGCTCATCTACACTGGCAAAAAGCATAGATAGTGTCGGAATTGCATCAAATTCTTCTTTTAAGTAAGATTTAATACTCTCTTCTAAGAGTGCTAAAGTGATCTTATCAATTCTTAACATTCTCAATAATTGATTTTTCTTCAATTTATCGATTAATTCTTTCTTTCCTACAATTATCCCAGATTGAACACTCCCAAATAACTTGTCTCCACTAAAACTAACAAGCGAAGGATTATACTTTAAGATTTCCATAAGTGAGTGCTCTTTTTGTCCTAGATTGTACGGTAATTTTGGTATATACCCACTCCCTAAATCATAGTAATCTATCATGTTATTTTGCACAGAAAGCTCTTTAAGCTTTTCATAAGGTGTATCTTCGCTAAAGCCTTCAATGGTAAAATTTGATTGATGCACTTTCATAAGCATTTTTGTGTTTTCACCAATGGCATTTTCGTAATCACTCAATTTTGTTTTATTTGTAGCCCCAACCTCTTTTAGTATTGCTCCACTTTGACTCATCACTTCTGGAATTCTAAAGCTTCCGCCGATCTCAACCAATTCACCTCTTGAAACCACCACTTCTTTGTTTTTTGCAAAAGTATTTAAAACTAAAAACACAGCACTTGCATTATTATTTACAACCAAAACATCTTCTACACTTAAAAGCTCTTTTAAGTGGGTACTGACATGAGCATACCTCTCACCTCTACAGCCAAGTTCAAGATTGTATTCTAAATTTGAATAATTACAAATGACAGGCATTGCCCTTTTTATAATATCTTCACTTATAAGACTTCTTCCCATATTTGTATGCAAAATCACACCCGTTGCGTTTATTAGCGGCTTTAAGGAAGGTTCAAATACTTTTGCATAAGCTTTATCTATATCGCAAACCAATTTATTATAATCCACACTTTGGGTTATTTTAGAGATTATACCTGCTCTTAAAGTCTCAATTTTTTCTTTTGTTATTTTTGCAAGAAGTTTTTGATTGTACTCAACAAAACACTTTTCTTGTAAAATTTTATCAATTTTTGGGATTGCCCTTAAGCTACTATTCATCTATTTCCTCGCTTGGGTCTGGTAGATTATTTTCGTTAAAAAAGTATCTTTTATTTTGAATTTTTGTTAAAATTCCTTTTTCTGATAATTGTCTAAAAAATTTTATAACAGTCGGCTTACTAACATCAACATGGTTCATAATATCTCCATAAGAGTAGTTAAACATAGATTCATCATCTAAATTTTTTAGTATAAATTTAACCAATTCCACTTGTTTTCCGTCTGTTACAGCGGAAATCGTTTTAATCATATTATATGAGTTATTTATCTCTTTTTCTTGCGCTATTGGTAAAAGTATGTCATGAATCGCATTTAATAAATCCTTTAAGTTGATAGGCTTAACGATATAATCTTCTACTTTTAATTTTATTGCATCTATTAGATAATCTGTATCAGTATATGCCGTGGCTACGATTGAGGGAATATCATAACCTAAGTCATATTTTAATTCTTTTAAAAACTCTATCCCGTTTTCATATTTTAGATTTATATCTGTTATGATTATATCTACCTTGTTTTTTTGTATGACGCTTAAGGCTTCTTTACATGTAAGAACGGCAAAGATATTTTTCACAAAATCTTCTAAAACCGCTGCTGTATGTTTTAAAAGCTCTGGTTCATCTTCAATGTATAAGATATTGAAATTTCCCAATATATCAAGGTTTCTTTTATCCATAATCTTTCATAACCTCCAAAGGTAACTCAACACTAAACATAGCTGAGTTGTAAAATTTTATTTGACCAAATTTATGTTTTATATTTTTGTAGCTAATTTTCCCCATCATATGCCTTTGCACTAACTCTTTTGACATATACAGTCCAATTCCAGTCCCCATACTCTTGTGTTTAGTGCTAAAATATGGATCAAATATCTTTGTTATTATATCATCTTTTATGCCACCACCATTGTCTATGATATTTATGATTATATTTTTTTTCGTTTGCTTTAAGATTACCAATATCATCTTTTGTTTTAGTTCTACTTGAGATGTCAAAACATCTTTCGCATTATTTATCAGATTCAATACCACATGTATAAGTTCATTTTTAAATCCGTATATCACTAGTGACTTATCGCTAGAAAATTCTAACGATATTTTTTCCTTTTCCAGCTGATATTTTGAAAGTTCGATCGCTTTTTGTATTGCTTTTCTTACATCAAATCTTTGTTTTACACGATTTGGCATAAAAAAGTTTCTAAAATCATCTAGCGTTTCAGACATATTTTGACCAAGCTTTAATGCATCATTTGTAGTGTCTTCTACAAACTTTTCATTTAGTTTACCTAGCTCATATTTACTTTGAAAGCTTTGGATTATCATCATCAAAGCCCCTAAAGGTTGTCTCCACTGATGAGCGATATTGTGCAATACTTCACCCATGCTAGCAAGTCTTGCTTGCTGAAACATTATATTGTCTTTTTTTCTACTATTTTCAACCTCTCTTTTAACCCTTCGTTCAAGGGAGCTATTTAGCACTCGCAACTCTTTCGTTTTCTTTAAAATATTTTCTTCTAGTGAATAATGAAGTTCCTTAAAGTTGTTAATTATAGCGATAGATATCAAGATTATCAAAGCAAACGCAAAACTCAAAAGAAAAATAAGCATTATGCTGCTAGTGTCAAATAGTTTGTCATTTGCCTCTTTTTTAGAAATTGCCCGTTTAAGATTGTTTGTTATGAGAGTCGAAAGATATATATTTATAGAGTTTGACTCTAAGATAGTATTGTCGATTAATTTTATATCTATTTTTGCTTGATTTTTTTTTAGCAAAGATATGAGAGATTGCGTCTTTTCCCCAATACTGCCAATCTTTTTTTCTATATTGTCAGTTATCCTTTGCTCGAACAAACTTTTTTTCAAAGAGTCATTATTTGTAAGAAAAAAATTAAGCCAGTTACTTGCAAATTCTGGCAAACCGCCTACTTTTTTACTAACATCCTTCTTGTACTCTTGCCACTGTCTATTTGCAAGTTGATTTGCCAAGCTAAGTATTTCTATTCCTTCAGCATTACTGATTTGATTTTCTTTTAAAGCGTTAAGAGTCTCTTTAATATTAACTTGATATATATCTTTTATCTCTTCAAGTTTTACCTGTGGAGATGTATGATTTTGAAATAAAACTTCAAAATCATACTTTAATGCAAATATAGATATAAACATCAAGAAACTGGTAAATATAATTCCCCCAAGTATCGTAAATATTAGTATTTTTGTTTTACTTGCAAATTTTATATTTTTAATTTTTTTATTTACATATTGAAAAAAATTTTTCACGGTTTTTCACTTAATATTTGAAATTTACCTTTGGTATATTTTAAAAGATACACTCTATTTAAAAGTTGTGTATGCTTATAATTAATCTTTATATCACCCAATGTATTTTTATCAGGATGTTTTAAATTGTATAAAAAATTATTTGCATTTATATTTTTATTTGATTCTCTTAAAGCATGTACCACAACTTTAGCTGCCAAAAAAGACTCAAAAGACGCAAAGGTAGGTTTATGAGTTGGATAATAAAATTTTAATAATTTTTTATACTCTTTAGCAATTTTGGTATTTTGGCTATACGAGGGAACGACTTGGGAAAACAGTATGTTTTTACCATTATCATCCAACTCATTCATGAGAGCATTTGCATTTACAAATGAGATGGGGCAAAATATTACATTTTTTAGACTACTAAGTCTCGCTTTTTTTATAAACCTAGCTGTCGGTTTATACGCACCCACCAAAATGATAGCCTGTGGTTTTTTTTGTGAGATATCATAAATCGCTTGTTTTATAAATAGTGTATTTCTCTTGTATGTTCCTTCACTTTGTAAATTCAGATTTCTCTTTTTTAATGCACTCAAAAGTGCAATGTAGCCCTCTTTACCATAATCATCATTTTGATAAAAAATAGAAAATTTACTTAGTTTTTTGTTAATAACGAGATATCCTACAAGTGCGTCTATCTCCTCTTTGTACGAACTTCTTAAATTTACTATATTTGAATTTTGTGGATTTCTCAAAAAACTAGCACCAGTATAAGGAGCTATAAAAGGAATCTTGCTATTTTTTATAATCGGCATTACTTTTTTAACAGTGGGAGTTCCTACAAAATCAAAAAGAGCAAAAACTTTATCTTTTTTTATGAGTCTGTTTATATTTGTTTGTGTTATTTCGGGCTCATACTTATCATCATAATATATAAAATCTATCTTTTTGCCATCAATTCCACCTTTTGCATTGACATGGTTGAAATAGATATTTGAGCCTATCACTACTTCTTCACCCAAATTTTGATTGATGCCACTAAGTGGCAAAGAAGCACCAAGCCTTATCTCTTTCATAGTAGATTTTTGGGTTAGAAATAACCACATCGCAGCTATAACAATTATAGTAATAAGAAAATATATATAACTTTTTTTTACCAAAATATTATTCCTCACTAATTTTCACAACAATTATAGCAGAAATATTTGTAAAAACTGTACAATAGGAGTATATCTATCTTGTTAAGAAGACTTTAATGACTATTAGATTATCATATGGTAAATAAGAATTAACCAAAGGTATGAAAATATGAATAGTGAATATTTATTTTTAACTGATACTAAATCAGCATTTCCATTAGACGATAGTATAAGAATTTTGGATAAGCTAGATAATAACGACTATATAGTGGCAAATACAGATATAGATACTACCCAAATATATGCTCCTGAGATAAACTTTTATACGCAAAATAGCACAGATGATATAGGTCAAAAGATCCAAAATATAAAAGCTCTTTATGATGCAAGGTCTTTAACTTTTGACCTAGCACAAGATATGGATTATGAAAAAGAGGTGAATAATAAGTTACTAATTGTAACATCTGATGAAGAAAAAAAGAAATATGAAGAAATTTTAAATAGCGATAAGTTTACTTCCATAACTCTAAATCCAGATATGATTTTGGATGTCTTGGGTCATATAGGGGAGCTAAGTGTAACTATGCAAAAAAACGGTGAACAGTACGAGATAAATTGCGACCAAATCATATGGGAAGATGCACCACAATTTGCTACAAAACAAAGCGGAACTTATGATCCAAATATCTTATGTTTAGATGAAGTCTATAAAACAATAACCCAAAATCTTAATGGATATAAATATAAAAATTTTATAGTTTATGATTCAAAAATTTGTCAATACCATGAAAGAAATGAAGAGATATGTGGAAAATGTGCCGAAGTTTGTCCAACTATATCGATATTAAAAGAAGATGAAACAAAACATTTGGTTTTTTCAGAAGTCGATTGTCATGGTTGTGGTGGATGTATCAGTGTTTGTCCATCAGGTGCACTTGATTATACACAAATGCCACGCACTGCTTTTAGTGAAATAGTTAGTCTATATGAAGATAAAACTGCGCTGATAATTCCTAGAAAGATGAATATAGAAAATCTAAATATTCCTCTTCCAAAGGGTATCTTGCCCCTTGCAATAGAGGGCGAAAAATATTTGCATGAAGCCCATATGATAAGTTTGATCCAAACCAGCGGAAATCCTATAATCTTTTACACGGATTTTATATCCAAAGGAACTGGTGATTGCATACACATCATCAATGAAGCATTTGAGCGAAAGTATGGGAAAAAAGCTGTTTTTGTTTGTAAAGACAAAGAAGAGCTAGAGAATGCTTTTAAAAATATGCAATCTATAAGTGAGTGTAAATTTGGCATAAATGAATCTGATTTAAGAAAAAGAGAGATTTTCTCAGCCAGACTTGCACATCTAGTTGGTGAAGATGATTTAGGAGTTATAAAAACTGGCGAACATGTGCACTATGGAAATATAACGATAAATCAAGACAATTGTACTCTTTGTCTAAGCTGTGTTGGTGCTTGTAATGTTAGGGCTCTAACAGCTCATCCTGAGGATAATTCACTTAGATTTAATCCTTCCATTTGTACGGATTGTACCTATTGTGAAGTTGTTTGTCCTGAAGTTGATTGCCTTAGTGTAAAACGAGATGAAATACACTTAGAGCCGAAATATTTTGTACAAAATATAATGGCAAAAGATGAACTTTTTAAGTGCATAGAATGTGGAAAAGAATTTGCACCAAGAAAAGCAATAGAAAAAATAGCAAATATAATGAAACCTATGTTTGGAAATGATGAAATAAAGATAAAAACTCTATATTGCTGTGCTGATTGCAAGCCAAAAGTTTTACTTCAAGCACAAATAAACGAAGAAATGAAATCAAGAGGGAATATGTAATGGATAATCATGCAGTTAATGCGGCTAGGTCAATTTATTATGGTTTTTTTAGCAAAATGTTTGTTTTCACACCAAATATTGACAGATTTGAAGGGGTAGATGAGGCTTTAGATATATTGATAAAAAATCCGCTGGATGAAAACTCTGGGGAGGCGTTAAAAGAGATAAAAGAGTTTATAAAAACTTACGGCAATCAGGGTTTATCAGATGAATTTGATGATATTTTCAATAATCCTGTCACCCAAACTGTACGAGACACAGCTTCTTTTTATAGCGAAGGTGTTGAGAGTGGCAGAAAAAGAGTAGAAGTTAAAAACTTTTTAGCAAAAACAAGAATAAGAAGAAATGAAAAAGTTTTTACAGACAATGAAGATAGTATCGGTTTTTTGGTTACTTTTATGCATGAATTGATTGAGCTAGTCAGCAGTGGAGAAAAGCAATATGAAACAGTTGAACACTGCCTATATACTGAGGTAATAAATGAATTTTTTGATGAATTCATAGTGGCATTATATGAACATGACAAGGCAAATGCATATAAGTCTCTAGCTATCGTTTTAAATGCTTTTATAGAATTTGAAAGACTATATTATAAAGTTCAAAAACCTAAAGCTAAAGAAAAAATACAAAAGAAAGAAGAAGAAATGAAAGAAGTCATCAGTGATGCTGAAGCGAAAAGAAGAAGTGAAAACAGAAAGAAAAGAGAAGGAGATTTGCTTCATTCGTCTTGCAAATTAGATGATGTATTTACAGGAACTGAAGAAGAAGGAGACTTGTAAGAGATTTGCAGAGTTAATTTAGGGTTTTTCTAAATTAATTCTACAAACTTCTTAGTGTTAAGGAGTAAATTCAAGCGAGGAGGATTATATGGAAGAGAAAAGACGAAGCTTTTTGAAAAAAGCTGCGATTGTCGGTGCCGTAAGTACAGTGGCAACCGTAGCAGCAGTTGCAAGCTCAAAAAGCGATGCATATGATTCAAATGGCGTTGTTGTAGGTCACTCTAATAAAAAAGAGATACTCTACAAGAAAACTAAGGCGTGGGACGATTTTTATCGTACTGCCTTATAGGAAAAGGAGATAATGAGTATGCAAAACACAACTCAAAAAGCTCTTTCTACTAGGATTGGTCGAAGATCGTTTCTAAAAATGGCAGCAGTTGCCAGTGCATTTGGTGCTACTAGCGCATTTGCAAGTGGAAATGTTACAAGAGCAGCAACGAAGGAAGAGGTTAAAAACCCATTTCCTGGGTCTAAGCTAGTTAAAACAATATGTACTTCATGTTCAGTTGGATGTGGAGTTATAGCAGAGGTTCAAAATGGCGTTTGGGTAAGACAAGAGGTAGCACAAGATCATCCTGTTAGTTTAGGTGGTCACTGCTGTAAAGGTGCTGATATGATCGATATGGTCAGATCGGAGATAAGAAATAAACATCCAATGGTAAAAGAAAACGGTGAATGGAAACGAATCAGTTGGGATAGTGCACTTGATCGTATTTCTAAAAAATTGGAAGATTTAAGAAAAACAAGTGGTCCAGATTCTACGATGTTCTTAGGATCTGCAAAATTTAACAATGAGCAAGCTTACTATTTTAGAAAGTTTGCTGCCATGTATGGGACAAATAATATAGATCACCAAGCTCGAATTTGACATAGCACAACAGTCGCCGGTGTGGCGAATACATGGGGTTATGGCGCTATGACGAATTCTTTGAATGATATTCAAAATGCTAAAGCTATAATTATTTTTGGAGCAAATCCAGCGGTGAACCATCCAGTTGGTTTTAGACATCTTTTGGTAGCAAAAGAGAGAAATAACGCACAGATAATAGTTGTAGATCCTAGATTTACAAGAACTGCTGCTCATGCTGATTTATATGCACAAATTAGACCTGGTACTGATATAGCATTTATGTATGGTATGCTTAATATCATCTTTAAAAATGGCTGGGAAAACAAAGAGTTTATAAATGACAGAGTTTATGGCATGGATGATATCAGAAAAGAAGCTGCAAAATGGACACCGGAGCGTGTTTCTGATGTAACAGGTGTTTCAACACAAAAATTGATACAAATCACAAATGCATATGCAAGACAAACCCCAGGAACCCTACTCTGGGCGATGGGATTAACTCAGCATACAATAGGAAGCTCAAACACAAGAATAGCTCCAATCCTTCAATTAGCTCTTGGAAACATGGGTGTAGAAGGTGGCGGATGTAATATCCTTAGAGGTCATGATAATGTTCAAGGTGCAACTGACATGTGTTGTCTTTCACACACGCTGCCAGGGTATTATGGATTAAGTGATGGCTCTTGGAAGTATTTTGCTAAGAGTTGGGGAGTTGATTATAATTGGCTCAAAGGAAGATTTAAAGCAAAAGAGTGGATGAATAAAAAAGGCTTTACGCTAGCAAGATGGTACGCAGGCGTACTAGCTGGAAAAGCAGGCGAAGATAAAATTCATAATGCTGGCACAAATCTTAAAGCTTTAGTTGTTTTAGGAAATGGTATCACTTCTATAGACCAACAAGCAAAAGTAAAAGAAGCACTTGATAATCTCGAATTAATCGTTATAGCAGATCCATTTGTAAATGAAGCTGTTGTATTAACAGACAAAAAAGACGATGTATTTTTGCTTCCTGCTGCTAGTCAGTTTGAAACAAGTGGTTGCGTAACAGCAACTAACCGTTCAGCTCAGTGGAGAAGTCAAGTTATCGAGCCTTTATATGAAAGTAAAACAGACCAGGATCTAATGTTTGAACTTGCTAAAAGATTAGGTTTTTATAAAGAGTTTACAAAAGGCATGTTGATGAAGGAAAATAAAAAATCTTTCAAATGGCCTGAAGACGCAACTGATGAATTTGCAAGAATCATCAAAACTATCGGCTTTACTGGCTGGACTTCAAAAAGACTCAAAAATCACCAAAAAAATTGGGATAAATTCGACCATGTAAGCTTGATGGGATATGGACCGATGAAGGGTGAATATTATGGACTTCCATGGCCTTGTTGGACAGAGACTCATTCAGGCAGCCCTGTTCTTTATGATATAAACCGTTCTGTAAAAGAAGGCGGAATGGGATTTAGAAATAGATTTGGTCTTATGCATGATGGTGTAGATTTACTTGCAGGAAAAGGCTCAGCTCCAAAAGACTCAGCAAACCCTGATGGTTATCCAGAAATCACTGCTAAAAATATAGAAAAAGTTCTTGGTATCACTTTAAGTGCTAGTGAGAAAAAAAGGATAGGTAAAAACTGGAAAGTTGATACTTCTAATATCATTGCCCAAAAATGTATGGAAAGAGGAATGGCTCCTTATGGAAATGCGAAGGCAAGAGCAAATGTTTGGACTTTCCCTGATCGTATACCAATGCACAGAGAACCGCTACACTCACCAAGACAAGATCTTGTAAAAGAGTATCCAACTTACAAAGACAAGCCGAATCATTACAGAGTTGATACAAGATATGCGAGTGAGCAAGATAAGGAAGATTGGAGCAAAAAATTCCCAATCAATCTTATAACAGGAAGACTGGTAAATATGAATGGTGCAGGTGTTGAAACTAGAAGTTCAAAATATCTAGCTAAACTCTCTCCTGAAATGTTTTGTGATATAAATCCAGGACTTGCCGCAAATCATGACATAAAAAACGGTGATATGATGTGGATTCACTCACCATCAGACACAAAGATTAAAGTAAAAGCTAGATTTACTTACAGCGTTGCTGAAGATAGAGTATTTTTACCTATGCACTTTGCGGGATATTTCCAAGGCGAAGACAGGTCAGCTCACTATCCAAAGGGACATAAACCATATGCAGTTGGCGAGAGTGCAAATACTGTTACAAACTACGGTTATGATATCGTTACTCAGCTTCCTGAAACTAAAGGCGGATTATGCCGCATAGAAAAAGCGTAGGGGGTGAGATATGAGTAGTTTTGCAAGAATGAAATTTTACTGTGATGAAAAGCGTTGTATAGATTGCGACGGTTGTAGTGTTGCTTGTGATGAAGCACATGAGCTTCCAGTGGGAATTAGCAGAAGAAAAGTTATACTTTTAAATGAAGGTATCGAAGGTAAAGAGTTTTCAACTTCAGTTGCCTGTATGCACTGTACAGATGCTCCTTGCGAGCAAGTTTGTCCAGTAAATTGTTTTTATATTAGAGAGGACGGAATCGTACTTCACGATAAAAATATATGCATAGGCTGTGGATATTGTCTATATGCCTGTCCATTTGGTGCTCCTCAGTTTCCAACTGACGGTGCATTTGGAACTCGTGGCGTTATGGATAAATGTACTATGTGTGCTGGTGGACCAGAGCCTACAAACTCTGATGCTGAGCGAAAATTGTATGGACAAAATCGTATCGCTGAGGGTAAAGTCCCTGCATGTGCTGCTATGTGTTCTACAAAAGCACTTATTGTAGGAGATGCCCAGAGTGTTTCTAAGATATATCGTGAGCGTGTTGCATCAGTAGGTCATGGCGTACAAAGTGCTCCTTATGGCTGGAGTAAAGCTTACGGAAAATAAGGGGATGTCATGAAGAAAGTAATTTTACTTTGCTTATCTATGATAAGTGCATTTGCACAAAGTTATGCTGGCAAAGTTCCATTAGTATCTCAAAATCAAGGAGTTTATGACGGCACAAGCCGTCTAAACTCCCCTGAGTTATTGCACAATATAATGTTATATCAAAACTGGGGTGGACTTTTTGTAAACCTTCAAATTCATTGGTTTAGAACACTGTTTTTTGGTATAACAGTTGGTGTATTGGTTGTTTTCTTTTTGCATTATATTGTCATTGGACCGAAAAAATTCGCTCATGATGGCAAAGCTATTTATGTGTATAACCTATTTAAAAGGATTATCCACTGGATGGCCGCTTTGGCATTTGTGATAGTGATTCCAACTGGTTTTATGATGATATTTGGAAAAGAACTTGGTGGTGGCACTTTGGTATTGGATGCAAGATATTTGCATAGTATAGGAACTGTTTTATTTATAGTTTCTGTTATTCCTATGTTCTTGATGTGGCTTATACCGATGTTAGCTACATTTGACGATGTAAAATGGCTGTTTATGGCGGGCGGTTACTTGACCAAGAAAAAGGTAGTAGTACCTGCTGGTCAATTTAACGCTGGTCAGAAGATGTGGTTTTGGCTTGCAACTCTAGGTGGGTTTGTGATGATAATCACGGGTGCTGCGATGTATTTTGAAGATTTTGATTTAGCGATTTTAAAAAGCTTAAATCTTGATCAAATTGATATATTAAGAATCTCTGCGATTGTCCATAACTTCCTAGGTATGGCAGTTACTGCACTTTTTGTTACACACTTATATATGTCACTATTTGCCATCAAAGGCTCACTTGACAGTATGATAAGCGGTAATAAAAGTGAAGATGAAGTCAAATATATGCATAGCTCATTTTATAAAAAACTCAAAAAAGAGGATAAAATATAAAACTATAAAGAGGCAGTAAAATGCCTCTTTTATTAATGCAGTATTATAAATAAATATGCAAAAACAGCATATATATTGGAGGATGTAATGGGTCCAGTTTTTGAATTTGAAATTACCAAGATTAAGGGCAGTCAAAAATTTACAGTACAAGATACTGTTATTCGTGAGATAAAATTAGAGATTTATGTAAATGATAGATACATTACTGCACTTATGGGAACACCAGTTGACCAAATAGAGCTAGCAGTTGGGTATCTCATAAGTGAAAACATCATCGAGAATGTGAAAGATATTCAAAGCTCAGAAATCAAGAGCATAGATGACAAGATATTTAAAGTATACATAAAAGCAAAAGTAAATGAAAAAAATATTGATAGATTAGATACCCAAGGGGTGATTGTTAGTGGTTGTGGTAGAGGCAAAAGTACTCAGATTTCAAAAAAAGCTATAGAAGCTAAAATCATCACAGGTGATTTATGTATAAATGCTTCTCTTTTGTTTAAAGAGATGAGTGAGTTTTACACACAATGCCCACTTTATGAACAAACAGGTTGTGTTCATACTGCAAAGCTCTATTTTGATAAAGATACTTACTTTATAGGCGAAGATATTGCCCAACATAATACCATAGATAAAGCCGTCGGAAAAGCACTTATGGCTGGAATTGATGTAAGTAAATCTTTTTTGATGGTAAGCGGAAGGTTAAGCTCGGAAATGGTAGCAAAGGCAGTGATGCACCAAATACCAATCTTAGCTTCAAGAACAGCTTCTACTTGTAGAGGTGTAAATATAGCCGATAAATTTGGCTTGACTCTTATAGGATTTGTAAGAGGCGATAAGATGAATATTTATCGACATCCAAGGAGAATCAATGTCTGAAATAGATAGTTTTATACTGCATGCTGTGAATACAGATGGAAAGCTTACCTGTGCAAATGCCTATAAAATCTCTGCAAAAACAAAGATACCTATAGGTAAAATTGGTGCGAAGGCAAAAGAGCTTGACATTCGCATAAGCGAGTGTGGGCTTGGTCAATTCGGAAAATTGCCAAAAGGCGAATATTCCAAAAAAGCCGAAGAGAGGTTAAAACCTTTTATAAATGAACAAAATAAAATCACTTGTAAGCATGCAAGAAGTATAGCGGGAGGAATCGGGCTTAAAGTCATCAGAGGAACTTTGGAAGTTAAAAATATAGATGTAAATTATTGTGAACTTGGCTGTTTTAAAGAAAAAAAGAGGACTAGACTATATCTGAAAACAAAAACATGGATAGAAAATGAGAAAAAAGAACTTCTTTTTGGAAAAGGCAAAACTGAAGTTTTAATAGAGATACAAAAAACAGGCTCCATCTCACAAGCAGCCGTGAATCTTGAGATGAATTATAAAAAAACTTGGTCACATATAAAACTATTGCAAACTAACTTAAAAGATATTTTGGTACAAACTACTCAAGGAGGCGGGGAAGACAGAGGGACAAAACTTACCCCATTGGCAGATGAGTATATAGATAAATATAAACAACTTCAAACAGATATAGAAGAGTTTGCAAATCAAAGATTTAAAGAATTGTTCCTAAAACCAAGAAATAAAAGAGATTTTAAGAACTAAAGAAAATGTTATATTTTTTATATGAATATTAGAAAGAGGAGAGATCCTCTTTTTCACTCATAGGTTCATTTTGAGTGTTCAAATGAAAAATAAAGGATACAAATATGCCAAAATAGCATATTAAAACAAGGAGAAAAAGAATGAGAAGATTGATTTTAGGTTTAATTATATTTACAACTTTGGTTTACGCTAAACAAAATATAGTAGTTTTTCACGCAGGTAGTCTCTCGGTACCGTTTAAAGACATAAAAAAAGCATTTGAGACTAAGTACCCCGAATATAATGTACTCTTAGAAGCTGCGGGTAGTAGAGCATCTGCTAGAAAGATAACCGACATCGGAAAACCTGCCGATGTTATGGCAAGTGCGGCATATAAAGTTATAGATAACTTGTTGATTCCAAAATATGCTAAATTTAATGCACATTTTGCAACAAATGAGTTAGCCATAGTTTATACAAACAAATCAAAATATGCAAATGAAATCAATTCAAAAAATTGGCCAAAAATACTGCTAAGACCAGGTGTAAAGATAGGACACTCAAATCCAAACCTAGACCCAGCAGGATATAGGGCAATGCTTGTTACAAAATTAGCAGAAATTTACTATAAAATGCCAGGATTATTTAAAAAATTACTAGGATATAACGATTTTTACAAAAGTGGTGAAGAAAATAGAAAAAAAGTGATCATAAGACCAAAAGAAACTGATTTACTAGGACTTTTAGAAGTGGGAGCTTTTGATTATCTATACATCTATAAGTCAGTCGCAGAGCAACATCATCTGAAATATGTTACACTTCCTCCTCAAGTTTCTCTAGGAAGTGCAAAATATGCTAATCTTTACAAAAAAGTGTCATTTAAAATCAGTGGCAAAAAACCAGGAACTTGGATTGTCAAAAAGGGGTCACCCATGATTTATGGTATAACAGTGGTACAACACGGCGATAAGATGCCCATGAACAAAGAAGGTGCTGTGAAATTTGTCAATTTTATACTTTCCCTAGCAGGACAAGCGATCATGAAAAAAGATGGACAAGGACCTATAAATCCACCAGTTATCACAGGCGATGACAGTATATTAAAATAAAAATGTAAAAGTTTAAAATAGGAGCCTGACCCCTTTTTTAAACTTTTTTGAGGAAAAAGATGTTAAAAGTTAAAAATCTATTTTTAAAAAAAGGTGATTTTGTGCTGCATAAGCTCTCCTTTGAGATTAAGGAGAATTCATATTTTGTACTTTTAGGACAAACAGGGAGCGGAAAAACTATGCTTTTGGAATCGATTGCAGGGTTGCAAAGCATAGAGGGCGATATATATTTTAACGGCAAAGATATCACAAACCTTCCACCTGAAAAAAGAAACTTTGGGTTTGTTTATCAAAACTTTTTACTCTTTCCAAATATGAATGTAAAAGACAATATCACTTACTCAGCAAAATTTAAAAAGATAAAAGATAAAGATGAGCTTTTTGATGATTTAGTAGATTTTTTACATATTAAAAATATATTACAAAGAGATATAAAACATTTAAGCGGAGGGGAGAAGCAAAGAGTAGCAATCGCAAGAGCTATATATTCTCGCCCAAGATTACTACTATTAGATGAGCCACTAAGTGCGGTAGATCCGACATTTCGAAACTCTATCATGAAATCTTTGAAAGACCTTATCAAAAGATATAATATCACAATCTTACATGTAACACACAACTTTAGAGAAGCTTCATTTTTGGCAGATCGTGTGGCAGTCATGATAGATGGCGAAATTTTACAAATGGGTGGAGCTTATGAGGTTTTAAACGAACCAAAAAACATAAAAGTAGCAAGATTTTTAGGATTTAAAAATGTTTTTCCAACTTCTATCTTGGGTTTTAATCAAAAAGATAAATTTTTCACGGTTGACCCAAATCGCATAAAATTTGGAGATGAAAAAAAAGAAGATTTATACTGTTTTGCTTGTAAGATTGAGAATGTTTTGGGCATAAGTGATCACTATAAAATATTTGCGAGAGTTGGAGATGAGGTATTTTTTTGCAAAGTTCATGAAAGTGTATTTGATGGTAAAATTTTAAAAGAGGGTGACGAAACAAATATATATATCGATAAAAAGGATGTGACATTTATATGAAAGATAGAGGATTTCTGCTTGTATTTATTTTCTTAAGTTCGATTTTAGTTCTGTTTTTAACAGTGCCTCTCATCAAACTTTTTCTTAGTGTTGGTTTTCCAAATATTTTCCAAACTATGCAAGACAAAGAAGTATATGATAGTATATTTTTAACTCTAAAAAGTGCTTTTTATGCTGTTGTTTTTGTTTGCATCACAGGAATTCCGTTAGCTTACATCATCGCAAGATATGATTTTTGGGGAAAGTCAATGTTTGAAGCAATACTTGACATTCCAGTCATGGTACCCCACACAGCTGCGGGAATCGCACTTTTGATAGCCTTTAGTAATGGATATTTTGATTTTATAGATACAACTACTGGTATAGTAAGTGCCATGATGTTTCTCTCTGCACCATTTTTGATAAACGGAGCAAAAGAGGGTTTTAAAAAAGTAGATGTCAGGTACGAATATGTAGCAAGAACACTAGGAGCCAATAGATTTCGAGTCTTTTTTTCCATAGCCCTTCCAAATGCAAGAAACGACCTCATCAATGGAGCTTTGATGATGTGGAGCAGAGGCTTAGGTGAGTTTGGAGCGGTAGTCATCATAGCTTATCATCCGATGGTAGCACCAGTGTTGATATATGACAGATTTAATAACTTTGGATTAAAATATTCAGCTCCAGTGGCAGCTGACATGATACTAGTTTCGGTATGTATATTTCTAGCTATAAGATTTGTAAACAATAGAGTAAAACAATAATACCAATTCCCAAAATGGAGATTGGTATTATTTTCTTGAATTTCTTTTTCTTTTTGCATGTCTTTTCTCTGTCTTGACAGAGCGAATCCAAAGCCAGTTTACGCCATAATAAACACCGATGGAAACGAAGATTGCATATATGAGAGTTCCGGTGTAAAGCGGGATGAAGATATTGCCTAAATTATCTTCAAACCAGTGCATTGTTAGCTCTACACTTAAGTGGGGCTTGTTTAAAACGAAAGAGCCTGTTAGATACTCCATGTAGTACATAAAAGGCATAGTGATTGGATTGCTTAGCCATACCATACTGATGGCGATTGGGATATTGAACCTAGCTATCGGTGTCATCGCAAGAACTGCTAACATTTGAAAAGGCATAGGTATAAATCCCCAAAAAATACCAACTAGTAAACCTTTTGTAATAGCTCTTCTATTTACTGATAAAAATTCTCTTGGTATGTTGTATTTTTGTATAAATTTATCTAATTTTGTTTTTCCGGTTCTCTTTTTAAATATTTTTCTTATCATCGTGTGAAAGTATAGCAAATTTAATCTAAACTTTACACTTAAAGTTATATAATTTTGTAATGCTATTAGATCTGAGTTCAGATGCACATGAAAAAGCATACTTCATTTATACTTCGCTTTTTATTTACATGTAATATATAGTAAAATTTTTATCAAGGAAAATTCATGAAGATTGATTGTTGTGGTTTGGCTTGTCCCCAGCCAGTTTTAAAAACAAAAAAGGCACTTGAGGAGTTAGAAGATGACTCTTTACTTGAGATTTTAGTAAATTCTGTTTCATCTAAAGAAAATGTTAAAAGATTTGCAACTAAGCAAGGATATGATAGCAGAGTCAAAGAGTTAGAAGACGGAAAAACACTCATCACTATCATAAAAGGCTACGAGTGTGCTATAATCCCTAGCAAAGAAGAAAAATTTTTAAATAAATCTGTATTTATAAAAACAGATAAGATTGGAAAAGGTGAGCTAGGAAACACTTTAATGAAAACTTTTCTAAAAACAATTCTTGAGTTTAAAGCACTTCCAAAAAATCTAGTTTTTGTAAATGAGGGTGTATTTTTAACAACAAAAGATGAAAATCTTGATTTGATTGAAAATCTAAAAGAGCTTGAAATTAGAGGCGTAAATATATATAGTTGCGGACTTTGTCTAAACTATTATAAAATTCCAGCAGATGAATTAAAAGTAGGCGAAATCGGCAATGCTTATGATTCTGTTGATATGCTTTTAAACACGGATATGGTATCTCTATAAAGGATAAATTTGCG
Source organism: Campylobacteraceae bacterium (assembly GCA_027013245.1). Lineage (GTDB taxonomy): Bacteria > Campylobacterota > Campylobacteria > Campylobacterales > Sulfurospirillaceae > JAADIZ01. The sequence continues at coordinate 18,304 of JALUXT010000148.1, read as the reverse complement.
AAAATTAAACAATGAACACAAACTGACAAAATTCGTCAAAGCTGCAGGCTGAGCCGCCAAATTAGCTCCGGGTGAGCTTACATTGGCTCTTGGTGGCATAGATTGTAGCAGTGAAAATGTTTTAGTTGGTATGGATAGCAGTGATGATGCAGCCGTATATAAGATAGATGAAAACAATGCCCTTGTACAAACTGTTGATATCATCACACCTGTTGTGGATGACCCTTACATATATGGACAAATCGCAGCGGCAAATTCTCTAAGTGATGTTTTTGCTATGGGTGCAAAAGTAGCGACAGCCATGAATATAGTAGGCTTTGATGGGTGCAATCACCCAAAAGAAGTTTTAAGAGAAATACTTGATGGCGGGCAAAGCAAAGTGAAAGAGTGTGGAGGAGTTGTAGTCGGTGGACACACTATTGAGACTCCAGAGATGCTTTACGGTTTGAGTGTGAGTGGCTTTGTGCATCCTAAAAAGATTTATAGAAACAACACCCCACGCATAGGGGATGTTTTAGTTCTTACCAAACCTCTTGGCATGGGAATTTTAACAACTGGTATAAAAGCTGATATGGTTGATATTAAGACAACAGAAAAAGTGGCTTCAATATTGAGTGAGTTAAACTATAAGCCTTCGCTCATCATGCAAAAGTACGATGTAAGTGCTTGCACCGATGTGACAGGTTTTGGCTTAGCTGGTCATGCGTGTGAAATGAGCGATGAAAAAGTCACTATCAAGTTTGTTTTTGACTCAATTCCTATGTTGAGTGAGGCTTATGAGTTAGCAAATATGGGAATTATCCCTGGTGGAACTTACAGCAATATGTCCTACATAGAAGACAAAGTAAAAACGACAAAAGAGTATAAAAACGAGATATTTTTCTATGACGCCCAAACTTCTGGCGGATTGCTTATATCTGTTAGCGAAAAAGATGCAAATGACCTAGTGCAAGAGTTAAAAAATGAAGGCTTCTTGTACAGCTCTGTGATAGCTCAGATTTGCGAAAAAGAAGCATACTCATTGGTCATATAAATGCAATTTAGTGGTTTTAAAAAAGAAGGAATTGAGTTTTTAAAAAAATTAAAACAAAACAATTCCAAAGAGTGGTTTGAGCTTCACCGACATGAGTGGGAGCAAAATATACTAAAACCAAATCAAGCTTTCATAAAAGATATGGGTGAAACTCTTCAAATACTTGTGCCTACCATAAACGCTCTTCCAAAAGTTGGTGGTTCTTTGTTTCGCATATATAGAGATATTCGATTTAGCAAAGATAAGACTCCCATGAAGAGTAAAATCGGACTTCTTTTTTGGCAGGGCACTGCTCATCGCATGCAAAGCAGTAGTTTTTATATGCACTATGATGAACACGAATATTTTATAGCCGCAGGCATAAGAAATTTCAAACCACCACTATTAAAGACATATAGAGAGTATATACAGAATGAAGAAAACAGAAGAAAACTGCATTTTATACTTCAAGATTTGGTTTCCAAAGGTTATATCCTACCGGCTCCAAAATACAAAAGAGTTCCAAGAGACTTTGACAAAGATGATGATTTTATATATCTGACACAATATGGAGCGATGTTTGCTTATAAAGTCTTTAAAATAGATGAACTTTTTTTTAGTGTAGAGTTTTTAGATTTTGCTTTTGATATATATACAGATTTAGAAGATTTGCAACAATGGGTTTATGAGATGGAAAGCTGTGCTAATACAAGCATAAATAAATCTATGGTACAATAGACTTAATATAACCAAAGGAAATAGAAATGGAACGGATATTTGCATTATTGTCTTTTATACTCATATCAAATATCTTTGCCACAACTTCTTTGCAAAAAGTATCACTCCAACTCAAGTGGAAGGATGCTTTTCAGTTTGCTGGGTATTATATAGCAAAAGAGAAGGGTTTTTATAGAAACTCTGGACTTGATGTTAAAATAAAAAGTTTTAATCACCAAAATACAGTTAGTGATGTAATCAATGGCAAGACGACTTTTGGGATACTAGACTCATCTCTTGTCTTAAAAAGATCAGAAGGGACGCCCGTTGTTGCCTTAACAGCCATACTTCAAAACTCTCCATTAGCACTTATGACTCTAAAAGACTCAAATATAACAAAAATTTCAGATCTAAAAGGCAAAAAAATAATGGCAACAAAGGAGTTTTTTAAAAATCCATACATAAACGCCATGTTCTTTGCAAATATGATTGACCCAAAAAATCTAAAAAAAATCCCGATTAGTTTTAATCTTGAAAGTCTTATAAATAAAAAAATAGATGCATATGCTGTCTATATAACAGATCAGCCATACACTATGAGAAAAAGAGGCATCAAATACAATCTCATAGGCTCTATGAATTTTAATGCCAATTTTTACAGCGATATACTCTTCACATCTCAAGAGGAGTTAGACAACCACCCGAAGGCAGTGCGAAACTTCTTAAGAGCGTCTTTAAAGGGGTGGCGATACGCTTTTGCTCATATAGATGAAACTATCAAATTAATACAAACAAAGTATAACTCTCAACATTTTAGCTATGACAAACTAAAATTTGAAGCAATGCAAATGAAAAAATTAAGTGATATCAACAGCAGTCATTTTGGAAAAATAGAGAAAATAAAACTCAATAATATCATAACCATGTACAGCATAGTTGGGGAAAAGATAAACATAGACAACTTAAAAGATTTTGTATATCACTTAAAGAGTCGTGAAACAAAATTGAGCCAAAAAGAGATAAATTATCTTCACAATACAAAAAAAGTAGTTACAATGTGTGTGGATCCAAACTGGATGCCATTAGAGATGTTAAAGGATGGAAAACACATAGGCATAAGTGCCGAATACCTCAAACTAGTAGAAAAATATATAGGAATCCCTATCAAGCTGGTCCATACTGAAAATTGGACACAATCTTTAACTTACGCAAAAAATAGAAAGTGCGATATCCTCTCCCTTGTCACAAACACAAAAAAGAGAAAGAGATATCTAAACTTTACCAAACCATATATTTCTACTGCTCTTGTCCTTATCACAAAACTAGACAAACTTTTTGTGAGTAATCTAAAATCTATCCAATCTAAAAAATTAGGTGTAACAAGAGGATATGGTTTTATAGATACTCTTAGGAAAAAATATCCTAACATTAATATTATAAAAGTTGACTCTATCCAGCAAGGCTTGAAAATGGTTAATGATGGAAAATTGTATGGCTTTGTAGATACTTTTTTTTCTGCTAGATACGAGATACAAAAGAGTTACTTTGGAGAGCTAAAAATAGCTGGAAAGATAAACGGTAATTTGGATTTAGGAATAGGAGTTAGAAAGGATGATTCTATACTTTTGGATGTTTTTAGCAAGGCTATAAACAGTATAAGTGAGAAACAGAAACAAAATATCATAAACCACTGGATATCTGTAAAATACTACAAAGGAATCAACTATACTATCTTTTTATATATAGGTATTTTTATACTTATTGGAGTATTTTTGTTTATCTTTAGGGAAATAACTTTTAAAAAATACAACAAGGTTCTTCAAGAAAAAAATAGTGAACTAGAAAAACTTGCCTCAACAGATATGCTAACAGGAGCTAGAAGTCGCAGAAGTTTTTTTGATATAGGTGAGCAGTATATATCTATCGCCAAAAGAGAGAATAAACTCATCTCTTTTATAATGCTAGATTTAGATTTCTTCAAAAATATAAATGACACTTACGGGCATATAACTGGAGATGCTGTTTTGAAAAACTTTGCAAGCATAGTCTCTAAAAACATACGAAAAAGTGATCTATTTGGAAGAGTGGGAGGAGAAGAGTTTGCTATCATCATCAACAATACAAACAAAAACAAAACCCTTCAAATCGCAGAAAAGATAAGAATGCAAGTTAAGACAGACATTTTGGAATTTCAAAATCACGAGATACATGTAACCGTAAGTTTGGGCATTGCAATGCTTGAAAAAGATGATACCCTGGACTCCCTCTTTGAAAAAGCAGATAAAGCCCTCTATACTTCAAAACAAAATGGTAGAGACAAAGTCACGATAAGTGAGTAAATAAATTTCGACGACACTTACAGGTAGAGGAGACAGTTAAATGAACAATATGGGTGAACCCCGCATAAAAATAGTTGCTATGCCAAAAGATACAAATCCTTCAGGGAAAATCTTTGGTGGATGGATTATGTCCAATATAGACATAGCAGGCTCTTTGGCGACTAGAGATTTACCACTTTATAGTGTGGTTACAGTAAAAGTAAACTCATTGGAATTCAGGGAGCCTATCTTTGTCGGAGATGTTGTTAGTTTTTATGCCAAGATTATAAAGGTTGGTAGAACTTCCATAAAAACCATGGTCGAAGTGACTGCTGAACGATTGTTTCAAGGTGCAAGGAGATGCGTACATGTAACAAGTGCTGACATTACTTATGTCTCAGTAGATGAAGATGGCAAGAAAACACCTGTGATTTGTAGTGATAATCTTCTAATAGCCTTAGGATTAGATATAAGTGCATGATAAATCATATGATATCGTCATCATTGGTGGCGGTGCTACGGGCTCAGGAATAGCACTTGATGCTACACTTAGAGGTTTTAAATGTTTGCTTTTGGAAAAAAATGATTTTGCTGAGGGCACAAGTAGCAGAAGCACCAAACTAGTTCACGGTGGAGTCAGATACTTAGAAACTGCGATAAAAAAGCTCGATAAAGGTCAGTACGATTTAGTTAAAGAGGGACTTAAAGAGAGATATAGAATTTTACACAATGCGCCTCATCTAGCACATGCCATCACTCTTGTTACTCCACTTTACAAATGGTATGAGATACCTTATATATATGCTGGATTGTTTCTTTATGACTTGATTTCAGGCAAAAAAAGCTTAGGTCGCACTCAAATAGTTGGAAAAAAACAGATAATGGATATATTTCCTGTTGTTAAGAAAGATGGATTAAAGGCTGGAGTTAGGTATTTTGATGGAGCATTTAACGATGCTAGGATGGCCTTAGCCCTTCTTCAAAGTGCAAAAGAGAAAGGTTGCATCGTTAGAAATTATAGCGAGGTTACAAACTTTAAATATATTGACCAAAAAATATCTAGTGTAGTCATAAAGGACAAAACCAGCGAAGAGATATATACCGTAAATACAAAATTTGTCATAAATGCGACTGGTATATTTTGCGATAGCATAAGAAAAATGGATGATAAATCAGCCCATAATATAGTAGAGCCAAGTTCAGGCATACACATAGTTTTAGATAAAAAGTTTTTGCCCAACAACGAAGGCTTAATGATACCAAAAACAGAAGATGGTAGAGTTCTATTTATGCTTCCTTGGATGGGAAAGTGCTTAGTCGGCACAACAGATGAAGAATCACATCCGCAAGAGCATCCAAAAGTAGATGCTGGGGATATCGAATACTTACTAAGACATATGAGAAAATATTTTAGTATAGATATCAAAAAAAGCGATATCCTCTCTTCTTGGTGTGGGCTTAGACCACTTGTATCATTAAAACACACGGATGACACAAAAGGGCTTGTGCGAGAGCACTATATCGAACAATCAAAATCAAACCTCATAAGTATAGCTGGTGGGAAATGGACATCTTATAGAAAGATGGCGGAAGACGCGGTAGATGTCATACAAAAATTATCTAATGATACAAAATTACACAATTGTTGCACGAAAGAGTATATATTATCGGGAAGTAGAAGAAATACAGAACATGTTAAAGGAAATTTAGATAAATTGGGATTAGAAAAAGATTTGCGTACTCATTTGATTAAGACCTATGGTTCGCAATCTTTGGTTGTTGTAGATTTTATTCAAAAATACGGCAAAGAAAAAATTCATAAAAATTATCCAGTTTTGAAAGCTGAGATTTATTATGGTGTTAAACACGAGTTTGTCAAAAATCCTCTAGATTTTTTGGTTCGTCGTGTTGGATTGGGACTTATAGACTTAAACGCTGCAAAAGAATCTTTGGAAGAAGTAACATTGGTGCTAAAAGAGTCATTCGGTTGGAGTTCTGAAGTGTCTGCTTTAAAACAAAAAGAGGCATTAAAGCTCTTAAATGATGGAATATAAAACAATTTTGTAACCTCTTTGTTATTTTATTGTTATATAATTTCACTTATGGGTTAAAACCCAAAAAATTTACGAGGAGAAAGTATGAAAAAATTAGCTATATCATCTGTTGCGATTGCAACACTGCTAGCGGGAAGCCTATATGCAGGCAATGGAACACTTAGGATATTAACTTGGAAAGGTTATACTCCCAAAGCACTTGTTCAAGCTTTTGAAAAGAAGACGGGTATAAAAGTAAAAATCACTTATAGCAATAACGAAGAGATGATCGCAAAACTTCGTGCAACTCGTGGTGGTGGATTTGATTTGGCTCAGCCAAGTCAGGATAGAATCTCTTCTGTGCAGAAGAAATTCAAAATTTATCAAGCTATAGATTACTCAAAGATTAAAACTGCACAACTTATCCCTTCAATGCTAAAAGCAGTTAAGAAAAATACACTTGTTGATGGAAAATCTTATGCTGTTCCTTTTGCTTATGGAACTTCTGGGCTCATCGTAAATAAAAAGTTTGCTTCTGGTGCAAAAGATTATACAGCACTTTTTAATCCTGCATATAAAGGTAAAATTAGCTACAGGCTTAAGCGACCAACACTTATAGCTGTTGCTTTTGCTCTAGGTTATGACCCCTTTGCAGCATATAGCAACAAAGCAAAATATATAAAGATTATGAAGGCTGTTGAAAAAAAACTGATTGCGGAAAAACCTTTGGTTGATAACTATTGGGCAAATGGTGATTCACTTCTGTCTATGCTAAGAAGTGGAGAAGTTGTTGTAGCTATGGGTTGGGATGGAGGTGGATGGAAGCTCCACAAAGAAAATCCAAATATAGACTTTGTTGCACCTAAGAGCGGAGCTCTTGGATGGATAGATACATTTGCAATCCCTGCAAAAAGTAAAAATGTGAAAGCAGCCTACCAATGGATAAATTTCATAATGAATGCAAAAAATGCTGCATATTTTACCAACAAATCAGGTTATGGAACTGCATCTAAGGGAGCTACCAAATTTCTTAAAAAAGAGATTAAAGGCAACTTTGAGAGATCATTCTCAAAAGCTGATATAGACAATATAAATTGGTATCCACCAGTTCCAGCAGGTCTTGAATCAATAGAGGGAAAAGTTCTAGATCATATCAGAGCAGCAAATTAATACAATACTTAAAGGCACACTCAGGTGCCTTTAAGATTCTTTAAATATTTAGGTTAAAAATGGATAATATCTTAGAAGTTCAACATATTTCAAAAAAATTTGCAGGACACACTGTAATCAAAGATTTGAATTTTGGTGTAAGAGAAGGTGATTTCTTTTCGATTTTGGGACCATCAGGTTGTGGAAAAACTACACTACTTAGGATGATAGCGGGATTCTTAGAACCAACAAGTGGCAAGGTGATTATAAGAGGTGAGGACATGAGTGGAATTCCTCCAAATAAAAGACCTGTCAATATTGTTTTTCAAAGTCTCGCTCTTTTTCCTATGATGAATGTTAAAGAAAATGTTGCTTTTGGATTAAGAAGAAGAAAATTTACCAATAAAGAGATTGATGAAAAGGTATTTTCCATGCTTTCTCGTGTGGGGCTTGAGGATTATGGCAATAAAGCTGTTACACAACTCTCAGGTGGTCAAAGGCAAAGAGTAGCGATAGCTAGATCATTGGTTTTAGGGCCATCTATTTTACTCTTAGATGAACCTCTTGGTGCACTTGATCGAAAGCTAAGAGAACACATGAAGATAGAGCTTAAACTTTTACAAGCAGAGTTAGGCACCACATTTATATATATAACGCATGATCAATCAGAAGCACTAGTCATGAGCAACAAAGTAGCGGTCATGAACAGTGGGAATTTTGATCAGTTAGATACCCCTAAAAATCTTTACAAATTTCCTGCTACTAGCTTTGTTGCAGGTTTTGTCGGAGAAACCAATAAATTTGATATTTCAACACAAAAAACTGAAAATAACATGATGAATATAACTACCAAAAAAGGATGGAAATTAGAAAAAAGATTTTTTGAAGATGAAGAGCATAATTTTCTTTTTATCAGGCCAGAGTCCATCATCTTAAAACCAGATGACAAGCTAAAAGATGTAAGTAGGTTTATGATTAAAGTTAAAACTATCCTTTTTGATGGCTCAAATACAAAAATATCAGCTTATACTAAAGTCGGGGATGAAAGAATTCTCATAGCACTTCCACAAAATGCACGATTTGAAAATATAGCTGTTGGAGATGAGATGGAAGCTGCTGTTCATCATAATGATCTTAAATGTTATAAGGAATAAAAATGTCAAAAATTAAATGGGGTTTTTATATATTTTTAATTCCTGTACTATTGTGGCTATTTTTACTCATAGTATTTCCTCATATAGATCTTTTTGTCAATTCATTTAGATCTCAAAATAATCTTGGTGATTCTATTTGGTCTTTAGCAAATTACAAAGCATTTTTCAGTGACAGTGTTTATTGGTACACATTTGTAAGAACAGCTGTTTACTCCATACTTGTAACATTTTTAACATTTATCGTGACTTTTCCTGTTGCTTTTTATATCACAAAAGTTGTTTCAGTAAAATTTAGTGGATTTTTAGCACTTTTACTTCTAATGCCATTTTGGGTAGGTGAACTAGTAAGCGTTTATGGATGGATGATACTTTTAAGAGAAAGTGGAATTATAAATTTCTTTTTGTTAAAAATGGGAATTATCGATACTCCGCTTAAGATGCTCTATAATGATATCAGCATGATTATCGGATTGGTTTATATGTCTATGCTTTTTATGATAGTGCCGATAATGTCCTCTCTTGAGGGCATGGATGATTCTTTGATTGAGGCGGCTAGTGATCTTGGAGCTTCAAAATTTACTATTATAAGGAAGATTGTTATCCCCCATGCAGCTCCTGGCATCGTTTCAGGAAGTATAGTAGTGTTTATGCTTGTGTTGGGAGACTACCTGACTCCTGATCTTCTTGGTGGAAAAAATGCGTTATGGTTTACGGAACAGATATACAATGAATTTATAGCTAGTTTTAATTGGAATGAAGGGGCAGCATTTGGATTTTTGCTACTTGCCTTATCTACATCTATAATCTGGTTGGCACTAAAGATAACCAATCAAAGTTTTGAAAAGGCTGTATCATGATAAGAACTCTACCCTCATCAAAAACCTATAAGATCGGCTATACCATATTTATAGCATTATTTTATGTTTTTTTATTTGCACCGCTTATCGTAACCTGCGTATTGGCTTTTAATAATTCTAATTTTCCAACATTGCCATGGAAGGGATTTACTCTTGATTGGTTTTTCGCAAACAATGGACAAAGAGTAGGTGTTTTTGAAGATAGCGACCTTTTAAGCAGTATGTATATCAGTTTTGAAACAGGATTTTATGTTTCTGTAATGTCTTTGATCGTTGGCACGATGGGTGCGTTTCTATTTGTGCAAGAAAAATTTAGATTTAAAGGAGCTTTATACTTTTTGGCTCTTGCTCCATTGGTTATACCAGGCGTTATACTAGGTATCTCTATACTATTGAGCTCTACCATAGCAGGTGGTTTTGTCGACCAACATTTCGGCATAGATATACCATTTTTAAGGCCTAGTTTCTCTCTTGTTGTCTTAGGACAATTTTCTTTTATAACAACTTTTGTAGTGCTTGTTGTTTCTGCAAAACTAAAGAAATTTGATGGTACGCTAGAAGAAGCAGCATTGAATTTAGGTGCTAGTAGATTTGATGTGATTAGACTCATCACTCTTCCTTATCTGAAGCCTGCTCTCATAGGCTCTTTTATCGTCTCTTTTCTTATGAGTTTTGGAAATTTTAATACAACACTATTTTTAGTAGGTTCAGATACAACTTTACCTATAGATTTGTACTCTCGTATTAGGGACGGGAGTACCCCTGTTTTAAATGCTGTATCATTTTTATTGATATTTGGAACTTCTCTCCTGGCTGTTTTCAATTTAATTTATAATAATGTGAAAAACAAAGAATAATTACTTACTCATAAATGATTCTCAACTACTAGTTGCATAAAAATTTAGATTTTGTAAGTAAGAAAATTAGCTTTCTTGTTTTATCTTAGATATTTTGTTTTCTAGTAAAAATTACATAAAAATTTAAAATAAAAATTAAGCATATATATGATACATTTTCAAAATTTTAAATAGGATAGCAGATATGTCATTTTGGGAAAATTTTGATAAAAACAAAAAGCTTATAGTCGCGCATAGAGGGGCTAGGTCAATAAGAGCTGAAAATACCATATCCGCTTTTAAAGAGGCTATGAAAAGTAGTGATTTTATAGAATTAGATGTTGCATTTAGCAAGGATGGTATCCCTGTTATAATACACGACAATACGCTTGAGCGAACGAGCAATGTAAAAGAATTTAAAGAATTTAAAAAACCTTATAGAGTCAGGGACTATACATATAAACAGTTGCTAAAGTTGGATTTTGGTTCTTGGTTTATAAGAGATGACCCTTTTAAAACGATAGAAAATGGTACCGTTACGATAGAAGAGCTAAAAGCATTAAAAACTCAAAGAATATTGACATTAGACCAAGTTTTAAAACTTTTTAAAAAACATAATTTTCCTGTAAACATAGAGATAAAAAATGTATCTAGGACAGAGTACGACAAAGTAGCTGTAAAAACCATCATCGATCTTATAGAAGAACATGTTATGGCGAACCTAGTTCTACTCTCGTCTTTTAACCATAAATACCTTAGGCAAGCTTTTAAAATTAACTCACATATTGACACAGCTGCCCTAGAAGAGAAAGTTCCTTCAAAAGATTTAGTGAAGCGCTTAAAAAAACTAAAAGTAAGAAGCTATAATCCTTCACTAAAAATTGCTGATTCAGATTTGATAAAAAATATAAGCAATGCTGGAATTTTTGTGAACATATTTACAGTAAATGATAAAAATGAAAGGATGAAACTCTTTAATGAAGGAGCAAAAGCAGTTTTCACTGATGTGTTAGAATGAGAAAGCTACTTTTTTTTATATTAACAACTTCACTTTTTTTGTATGCATTTGATATAAGTGATGCAAGTTTAAGAATATTAGCAAAGAAAAATGGATTAAAATCTGCACCAACTACATATAAAGAGTTAAAAACTATAGCAAAAAAAGCTGGAAATCCTTTGACACCACAAAAGATAAATCTAGGAAGAACTCTTTTTTTTGAACCACTTCTCTCAAGAGATGAAACGCTTACATGTGCATCTTGCCATAAACTCTCCGAAGGTGGTGATGACAATCTACCAACTGCTATAGGATTTAAAAAAAGAGCAAATCCAAAGCATTTAAATTCTCCAACCGTTCTTGATGCTTCCTTGTCAAGATTTCTGTTTTGGGATGGTAGAGCAAAAAGTGTAGAAGAGCAATCAGGAGGTCCAATCCAAGCTCATTTTGAGATGAATTTAACTCCAGAAGAGCTAGTTGTAAGACTAAAAAATAGTGTCATATACCAAGAAGCTTTTAAAGATGCATTTGATGGAATTATCACTTTCAAGAATATAGAAAAAGCTATAGGAGCATATGAACGAACGCTAATAACTAGAGGAAAATTTGATGATTTTTTAGATGGGAATGATAATGCCATCAGTAAAAAAGCAAAAAGAGGCTTAGTCCAATTTATCAAACAAGGATGCACCAAATGCCACTATGGAACCACTCTTGGCGGACAAACGATGCAAAAGTTTCCAAAATTTGTAAAAGCTTATCCTTTTAAAAATATAGGCAACTTTAAAGGAAAAGATGATAAACAAATCATCCGTGTTCCACTTTTGAGAAACATCATAAAAACAAAACCATACTATCACAATGGCAGCATAAAAAGCCTCTTTGAAGTCATAAAAATAGAGGGCAAAGCTAACACAAACAAAGAGTTAAACAAAGGGCAAATCAACGATATCATAGAGTTTTTTAAAACATTAAATGGAGAGATTATTGACTATGGACTTAACGGCTAAATTATATTTTTCCCTCTATTAAACCTTCAAAAATCTTTGTTGAAAGATTGATTCTTTGCGTAAAACTACTCTTTAAAGCCCTCTCGTGTGCTGTGTGATCTCCGTCTCCAAAAGGTCCAAAACCATCAAGTGCAGGAGTTCCACAAGATGAGACTATATTTGCATCACTCACACCTCCCCTCGCCTCAGTTAGTAGTTTCTCTTTAGTGTAGTTTTCTATGTTTTTTAAAAACAGAGCTTGAGGTTCATTTTCTTCCATAACATCTCTTTGAATTCCGCCACTTAAAAACGAAATAGTACCTTTTACATGTGAGGCTTTTACAATCTCATCTATCTGTTTTAAAACCCTATCTCGCTCACTCGCATGGGTATATCTGATTTCAAAAGTGAGCTTCGCACAAGGTGAAATCGTATTTGCTCCAACACCACCTTCTATCTTTCCAACATTTACAGTCGTCCCCTCATCAAGATTTGTCAACTTTATCAACTCTTGTATCTTATAAGCCGCTTCTAAATTTGCATCGATTCCTAGCTTGTAATTATTTCCAGCATGTGCTGCTTTTCCTTCTACATCTATATAAAATGTCCCTGCTCCCTTTCTAGCCACTACAATTTCCAGATTTTTGCCAGCTGCTTCATATACCATACAACAATCATAATCTTTAGCGATAGCAGAGCTGACAAATTTTGAATCATCACTTCCACCCTCTTCATCGCTGACTAGCAAAAAATCTATATTTTTGATTACGCAATATTTTTTATATGTATTTCTAAGTGCTTCAATAGCTACTATATTTCCGCCTTTCATATCACAAACACCAGGCCCATATATCCACTCTTCATCTTCATCAAATTTCTCAAATGTTCCAGAAGGAAAAACAGTGTCCATGTGACCCAAAAGAAGAAGCTTTTTGCCCTCTTCTTTTTTCGATTTAAAAAGCAAATGATTGCCTATCTCGTTTCGCTCATAAGTCTTACATGCAAAGCCCAAATCATCAAATATCTTCTTATAGACCTTGGCATTTGCATCTACTCCTTCTTTGTTTTTTGTAAAAGAGTTCATCTCTATAAGTTTTTTTAATTCATCAAAATTTTTCATGACTTCACCCTAAATTTTTTGTCCAAATTATACTTAAATTTACTAAAAATTAAGTATAATTTAACCACTAATCATAAAGGATATCATCATGAGTAAAACAATCGGCATGTGGATGTATCAAAATGGAGGCGGAACGCAGATACAAGAAAAGATGATTTATAAGCTAAAAGAGCGAGGCATAAATACGATAGCAGACTTAAATCTTAGGTATGCAGTCGCAAAAGATGAAAAGATGTATATACACGACACTCTTATAAATAATTTGGATCTATTTTTTTCTTACAATGCAGGAGAGCAAACTCAATACCAAGTTTATCTTTACAAGATTATAGACTCATTGATGCCTACAATTAATAGCTATGATGCTTTTAATATCACCGAAGATAAGTTTCTAACTTCCTTTACTTTAAAAAGCAAAGGAGTTAATTCCACTGATTTTAGACTTTGCCATAGAGATGACGCACTTTATCTTAAAAATTTTATGCATGAGTGGAAAAAAATGGTTTATAAACCAGTAGATGGTTGGGGTGGAATCGGTCTTACAAAGATTGAAAACGAAGCTACACTAGATGTTTTAATGCCATTTTTAAATCAAGCCGATTTGAGATTTTTTTATGTTGAAAAATTTATAGATTATGATAATAGTGACTTTCGAGTTGATATCGTTGATGGCGAATATATCTCGTGTTACGGTAGGCGAGCTCCAAAAGACAGTTGGAAAACAAATGTTACAAGTGGTGGAAGTGTATTTTTAAGAGAGCCAAATGACAAACTTGTAAATTTGGCAAAAAAAGCCGCCGCGGCAGTTGGTGCTGACATAGCAGGGGTTGATATCATTTATGATAGAGAAAAAGAAGAGTATGTTGTGCTTGAAGTAAATGGCATACCAGCATTTGCAACACCAGAACAAGAAAAGATGGGGCTAAATTTCAACGATAAAAAGATTGATTTGATAGTAAATATGATAGAGCGAAAAGTAAAAGGATAAGAGCATGGGAAAGAAAAAAGCAGGAAAGAAGAAGTTACCAAAGTTAGGATTTTTGTATTTAGATTATGTATTGAGGTTTTTTGATCACTCAAACTTTAGAGGGTGGCCAGATAAGATTGAAACTGTGACTTATCACTGGAAAAATGATAAAAAAAGATTTATCAAAGAGGTTCGAAAAAAGAAGATTGATGTTTTGATTGGAAATATTCCAGCGACTGCATATGAAACTTTTAGAGAGATAGCTAGAGAGCTTCCACATGTAAGATTTATACCTTCTATGGATACTCAATTTTCAAATAAATCTAAAGAAAATGTCACTAGATTTGCTTGGAAATATAAGCTTCCAATTCCTCAAACACATATATTTTATGATAGAGCTAAGGGATATGAGTTTTTCAAAAACACTAAGTACCCAAAAATAGTAAAAAGAAGTTATGGTCCTTCAAATTATGGCGGATACTTTGTCCATAAAGTTGATAGTGCGGATGAGGCTATAGAATTATTTGAAACTAAAAAATATCACCCTATCTATACACAAGATTTCGTGCCGATGGAAGCAGATATAAGGGTGATGCTTATAGGACATAAACCAGTTTGTGCATTTTGGAGAAGACCTCCTGAGGGCGATTGGCTAACCAATACAAGTCAAGGCGGGAGCATGGATTATCAAGATGTCCCAAAAAATGTACTTGATTTGGCGGTTAGTGTCAGCAAAGCTGCAAACGCAGAGTATTGGGCTTGTGATGTAGCTTATGGAAAAGATGGAAAGGTTCGCATTTTAGAGTGTGCTACAGCATTTGCTGCTTTTCCATACATAAGAGATTGGATAGGTCAATACATCATGTGGAGCTTAAGTAATGGTAAGTTTAGAAAACCTCATATGCCTATGTTTAACTGGGAAGAGTTAGGAAAGATAGACAGCTCACTTCTTAGGACCATGCGACATATCGCTTTTGGCAAATACACTCCTAGTTATGACGGGGCATATTTTGATGACAAGAAAAAGGCTTATGGAGATGGAGAATATTATATACACGAGCTGGATGCCAAGTACCCTATGATGGATATTGTGCCAAGAGATTATGAAGAGTGGCCTAGTGAGAAGTGGAATTTTCAAGATAGATTTCCGCTTAAAAGTGTAAAAACTATGAAAGTTGAAAATTTAGAAAACTCACGCATAGAGATTCCAACAGGCGATGAAGCAAGCCAAGAGTTAAATATATCAAGAGAAGAGCTAGAGGAGTTATTTGCTTCCATAAAAGGTTTAGGTGCAAAAAAAATAAAAAAGATATTTGAAATTTTTAGCGACATTGCCATAGTTGATGTTTTAGAACAACAACCAAGTGCTTTTACATGTATAAAAGGCATAAAAGACAAAACAGTTGAAAAGATAGTTGAAAAATGGATAGATTTTAAGGAGAAAAAGGACTAAATATAGTCTAAATCATGAAAAATCAATACATCTCATACCAAGAGGGTATAGAGTTATTGGAAAAATACTCCAAACTACACCCTGATATAATAAAAACCCAAACAATCGGAAAAACTTGCGAAGACAGAGATATAATCTTAGCAACTCTGTCTTTGCCACTAATAAATGCAGATGAAAAACCAGCGCTTTTGTTTACAGGTACTATTCATGCAAGAGAGTGGATAGGGCATGAACTCGCTATAAAATTTATAGAGTATATCTTGGATAATTACGATACAAATCCAAAGATAAAAAAGTTTTTAGCAAGATCAACTCTGTATATAGTGCCTTGTTTGAATCCTGACGGTTTTGAATACTCTAGAAAGCATTTTTCTTTTTGGAGAAAAAACAGAAGGCTCAACAGCGATGGTTCATATGGAGTAGATTTAAACAGAAATTTTTCTGTAGGCTACACGAAAGTGCAAAATATGAGCTCCAATGTCTATAGTGGAACAGCTCCTTTTAGTGAGCCTGAGACAAGAGCTATAAAAGATTTTGTAGATGACCACAAAAACATAACCATAGCACTTGATTATCACTCTCAAGGAAATGTCTTTTTCCCTGCACATAGATTTCGTCATGAAAGTGAGATTGATGGAACTGATTTAAATATACTTTGTGCAAATATGAGCGAACAAATAAATAGAGTAACGGGGCGAAATTATGGAATCCATAGAGGAAAACCGCCTGCAAAACTTATCAGTGGAAGCGGTAGGGAGTACTATTATTCTAGGGGCATCATCAGCGTTACAGCAGAGGTTGGAACTAAAAATATACCAGATTATATGAAAGTCATGAGCAGCTCTGTCAATGAAAATATACCAGCCCTTTTAAAAGCCTTGGAAGAGAGTGTAAACTACTCATCGCTTGCACCAAAAAGAGTTGATAGTTTTACTATCAAAGAAGTTGGGGTTGATAGTGTAGATCTTAGATGGGATTATGAATTAAGAGAAGACCTCTTCTTTGAAATCTACAGAAATACAAAAGATAAAGCACCTTGTGGTGAACAAAATATGGTAGGAATCACCAAACAACATAGTTTTACCAATATAGAACTTGAATCATCCACAACTTACTACTACACCATAAGAGCTGTAAATAAAAAAACAAACCTAAAATCACCATTTGCTCCAGTAGTGAAAGTGAAAACAAACCTAAAAAGAGCAGAGTTTTCAAAAATGCTTTTTGCTCTAAAGGATGGCACTGGTTATGTTGGTGAAAATATGAGTGAAGCAAACCGAGCGCATTTTGGGAATAACTCTATATTTATAGGAATAGACAAATCTAAAGGGATTTGTGATGGTGTTGTTAGCTATAATTTGAGCTCTATTCCAAATAATGCCATTATTAAACAAGCAAAATTTCATCTCTATCCTATGAACAGAGTCGCTGCAAAGATAGAGAGATTTGGAGAGTGGAATTTATGTTTGATAGATAAAGATGATATCAGCGATGTGGCTGATTTTGAAGAAGTTGAAAATGCACCTTGCATGCAAGTCATAGGGGGTGCTATCAAATCTCAAAATCTCACACAAGGTATATGGAATTATTGGGATTTTTCATCATATCAATGCTCACTCCTAGAATCTCAACTGCAAAAAAATGGAGCTATTTTTAGGATAGATGGGCCAAAAGAGTTGCCTTATGGTGAAGATTCTCAAATGATGCAATACGACATAGGCTACGGTACTTTTGGTGGCGGTTTGCACTACAGACCAATCTTGGAGATAAAATATACTATACCAAAAACAAAGGTGGATGTCCTTCCTGCCCTCTCACAAGAATTAAGTATAAATTTAAAAAAAGATGTTTTAGAGAGTGGATTTGATAAAAAAGGCAATAAGATTTATGGGCATCTAAGATATGATTTATCCGTGTTACCTGACCCTAAAACTACCGTCATAACAAGGGCTTATATCGAATTAAAAAATCAAACAACCTACAAGACATCAAAAGGCATAAGCTTTTATTTGGAACTTTTAGACCAAGATGAAAATATCACTAACTACGAAGATGTAAAAAATAGAGAAAGAGTTGAATACATCGGATATGAGCTTCAAGATAGTAGTTTAAATAAAAAGAAGAAGCATTATTTTATGTTTGATACACTCTCTGAACTGTTGTTAGAAAAAGTGCATGAAGATGACAAGCAACTTGATATCATCATAAATGCAACTACTTCATTCTCAAGCATAGCAGGCAGAATTGTCAGATGGGAAAACAATCCAAAGCTTATCATAGAGTACATAGAAAAAAGAAAAAAGCCTTTGGAAAAAGTGCAAAACTTAAAGCATACGATTAAAAACGGCTTAATAAAACTCTCATGGACAAACCCAAAAGATGAGGATTTCGTAGGAGCTTATGTGGTTAGAAACTCTTTTCATCCTCCAAAAAACTTTATGGATGGAGTCAAGATATATGGTGGCAAAGATGACTACACTTATGATACCTTTGGCTCACTTGATAAAAATAAATATTATAGTGTTTTTACTTATGACAATGTTCCAAATTACTCTCAGCCAGAAATCTTACATATAGTGTTTTGATCTAGGAATTTTTTAGGGACCGTTCAAAAATCTGTGTCAATTAAGTAAAATAACAAATACCCAAGGAGACACAGATGAACATAGAGATAGATGTTGAGCAATTTGCTCGTGATATAA
>JALUXT010000147.1 GCA_027013245.1 Campylobacteraceae bacterium | reverse complement strand
GATAAAATCGTACTAACAGGAGTGTTTAATTCATGTGTTGTGTCCTTTATAAATCTATCAAGCAAATCTATAGCATCTCGCATAGGTTTTAACAACAGATTCATCAAAAAGTAACCCATCAATAAAAGTAAAGACAGTAAGATTGCACCATAAATAGCCAAATTTTTAAATATGACTACTTTCCAAACTCCATCATCTTTGATTTGCACAACCACATATTTTGCGCCCAAATAGTAAGATTCTAACTCTTTTATATAATATATTTTACCATTTTTAAGATAGATATTTTCGTTTAAATCGACCTTACTAGCATCAAGCAAGGAAAATATCTTTGTATAAATACTATCATATATGGCGGATTTAAAATTTTTATTTCTAGGGTAAATTCTTGGTACTTTATCAAAGTTTACATGTAGGTATTTTAGTTTTTTTATCTGGGTGTTTGCATATTTAGAAAGAGTGATTCTTTCATCTTTTAACATCAAGTCTTTTTGTGTGCTATAGTAAGCTAATGCCAAAAATAACAATAAAAGAATCGTAAAAAAGATATATAATATAAAAAACGATAAAAGTGTCTTTTTTTCACTTGAGCGTAAATTTATATCCCAGCTTTTTAACACTGACAATTTTTTCTTTTCCTATTAGTTTTCTAAGATTTTTTATATAAGTGCGAAGAGCCAAATCGCTACTAACCTCATCATAACCCCAAAGAGTATCATATATAACCGTATGCGAGATTATCTCTCCTTTTTTCTGCAAAAATAGCTTTAAAAGCAGTGCTTCTTTGTTTTGTATTCTCACAATTTTACCACTAACTTTTAATTCATTTGTTTGTAAATCGTACTCTATATCGTCTGCTATCTTTATGGATTTTGCGCTAACATGTAAAAACTCTCTCTTAAGTAATGTTTGCACTCTAAACAACAGTTCTTTTAACTCAAAAGGCTTTTTTAGATAATCATCACAACCACTATCGTACCCTGATTCTAAATCATCTATAGAATTTAGAGATGTCACAAAAATAGCTGGAATACTATCGTCATTTTCTCTAGCTCTTTTTAAAAGCTCAAAACCATTGATACCAGGAACATTCACATCTAAAAGATATAAATCATATCTATTTTCATATATCAAATCTTGGGCATCATCACCATCATATGCAGTTGTTACCTCATACCCAGCATCTTCTAAAAACTCTACTATCGTTTCGTTTAAGCTTACATCATCTTCAAGTAAAAATATTTTAGCTTTATTCATTTTTGCATTTTTTTCAAATTTTTCTTATAAATCTTTTTTTCTTGCGTGCTCATTAAATTTAAGCGTTGATTCAATTCTTGCTTGAAAGATTGCAAATTTTTAGTAGGCACATAACCCATCATAGCCAATAATTCTTGTGTACTGAGTGTTGAATAATCAACACTTGCAAACAAAGAAACACCCACCAATAAGAAACCAAATATAGCTTTTTTCATATTTATTTCTCTTGCACCATTATTTCAAGATAGGCACTGATATGACCCATAACATACCCTAAAATTTTAACATCTTCATCATTGAAGCCACCACTACCATCTATCTTGTTTATCAATTGCATTACTCCTAAAACTTTTTCTCCATATCCAATGATAGGCACAGCGAGGATGGACTTAGTAACATATCCACTACCATCATCAACATTTTTATTAAAACGAGGGTCTTTTAAGGTATCGTTAATAAGTATCGTTTTCTTTGTTTTGCACACTTCGCTAGCTATTCCTTTGTCATTTGGAACTTCAATATAACTAACACCATCAACATATACCGACCATAGGCTCTTCGAGTCTTCATCATTTATGAAAATAGTACATCTATCCACTTTTATAATCTCTTTTATACTATCGGATATCAGTCTTATCCTCTTGGAAAAATCATTTTCTAAAACAATTTTTTTATTTAATTCTAATAATCTGTTTAATTTTCTCTTATCGATTTCTTCAGCCATAATATCACTTCTTTATCAAATATTTTAATTATATCATTATAAGCTTTTACAGCACCATATGCATCAATAGTTTTGCATTTTCTAGTATAGCTAAAATCTTTTGAACTTATAAGTTTAGAATTTTTTGCATTCACTAGATATAATCTCAAGATAAACTCTACTTTCGCCTCTTTTTTGTTGATATACTGCACAGCTTGGACTATCTCACCTTCAAGGACAAGGTCGTATCTAATCTTAGAATAACTGCTAAACACACTCTTGAATAGCCCACTTTTATATAACAAATCTGCTTCATGATCTTCTATCATATTTGAAAAATTTTGATTCCAGCTAGAGTACAAGTATGAATTTGTTTCAAAATTATCTCTTTTATACCATATACTATCGCCTTGAAGATTTATGGATGTCTTTATGTGAGAAATTTTCAGTATTTTATTTATAGGTTTTTTAACAGCCATAGCTTGTGCATCATTTATGCTATATTTGACTATGGGGCTCGTTATTTCTTTTATAGAACAACCGCCTAGCAAAAGCATTATTAGAATTAATGGCAATATTTTATTCATTTTTTTTCTCCTGGTCCTGGAATTTTTTTACTACTTTTATATAGCAAATCACTTGGGCTATCTTTTAGCTCACTCACCGTAGCATCCAATTTTTGAGATAAATCTCTTAGAGATAAAACTGTCTCATTTATGACTTGAAGATTTTGCTCAACTATATCAGCAAAATTAAATTCGCCTCTTTTTAACTCTTTTTTCATATCTACAAAAAATTCTTTTGTTGCGTCACTTGCAGCTCCAGCCCTATCACTCATACTTCCTAGTTTATCAAACGAGGGAATTAATTTTTCTTCAAAAACTTTTGTATAGCCTACAAACTCATGAGTGTTATTTGAAAATCTTGTAACATCTTTAGTTATAACTTTCATATTTGATTCTATATTTGTTTTTAATTCACTTATCTGCTCAAACATCTTTCCAATTCTTTGTTTATTTTGATCTATATATGCTGTTGTACTAGATAAGTTTGCACTTATTTGAGTAAAATTCTTTACATTTTCATCGCTTAATACTTTGCCTATTTTATCAAGTACAGTATTGATTTTTTTTGTTATTACCTCACTATTATCAAAAAGTGAAGCCATGACTGATTTTTTTGACTTGATAGTTGGCAATTTATTTTGAGCACTCAACAATAGTGCGGAATCCCTAGACCCACCTTTTAACTCTATATACTTTAATCCTGTTATGCCTTGTGTGTCAAGAGAGGCATATGTATCTACCTTGATAGGTGTCCCCGCTTCTATCCCTAACAATATCTCTACTTCTTCACTATTTTTTTTATTTATTGATATCTGTTTTACTCGCCCAACTTCCACACCTCTGTATTTTACAGCTGATTCTTTACTGAGCCCAGATACTGATTCTGTAAAATAAGTATGATAATAATTATGTGCAACTGACTCCTCTCCATATTTTGCTAACCAATACAAAAAAGAAAATAACGACAAAGCAAGAACAATAACAAATGCACCCACCACAATGTAACTCAATCTTTTTTCCATATGTTTATCCTCTTTCTAATTTTAAAAATTCTTTGATAGCATAATGCTCAAACTTTTTGGCCTCTTCAAGAGTTCCTTCAAAAAGTATCTTTTTTTCAAATATGATACAAAATCTATCTAATACATGCTCTATAGTATGCAAATCATGTGTTACTATAATCACAGTAAGCTTTAACAATGATGCCAATTCTCTTATGAGCCTATCAAAATTTTCAGCTCCGACAGGGTCAAGTCCACTAGTGGGCTCATCTAAAAATAAAATTTTAGGGTCCATGGCTAACGCCCTTGCCAATGCTGCTCGTTTTTTCATGCCACCACTTAGCTCACTTGGGAAAAGATATGTAGCCTCTTTTTTTAAACCTGCCATCTTTAATTTGCTAAGAGCTATCTCTTCTATC
Source organism: Campylobacteraceae bacterium (assembly GCA_027013245.1). Taxonomy (GTDB): domain Bacteria; phylum Campylobacterota; class Campylobacteria; order Campylobacterales; family Sulfurospirillaceae; genus JAADIZ01. The sequence goes on along the minus strand of JALUXT010000147.1, from coordinate 4,150 downwards.
AATTCTTTTGGGAGAGTTGTGTATTCAATCAAAGGAATAGAAACATTTTCTATTACATTTAGCGACGAATATAGTGCACCAAATTGGAACAAAACTGACCAATTTTGTTTCAACTCTACAATTTGCTTATGAGATAGATGACCAATTCTTTGCCCTAGAATTTCTATACTCCCAGATTTAAATCGTTGTAGCATTATCATTTCTCGCAAAAGCGTTGTCTTTCCTGAACCACTTCCACCTAGTATTCCATAGACTTCGCCCTCTTTTACATCTATTGATATCTTATCATGAACGACTTTATTACCAAATTTGGTAGTTACATCTCTTGCTTTTATGATCGAGTTACTCATACACCAATCTCCGTAAGAACTACTGATATAAGTGCGTTACAAGCGATAACCCAAAAAATTGCATTTACGACACTGATAGTTGTATAGTGACCTATACTCTCTGTGCTTCCCGTAACTTGAAAACCTCTAAAGCATCCTACTGTAGCTATAAGCAACCCAAAAAATGGAGCTTTAAAAAGTCCTATAAGTATGTGTTTTACAGCTACTACATCTCTGGCTCTTATGATAAACTCAGTATATGAAATGCCTAAACTTGTTTTCGCAACAATCATACCTCCAAAAACCCCAACAATATCAGCAAAAAATACAATCAATGGCATAGCGATAAGAAGAGCTAAAATACGAGGTAAAACAAGGAAATTAATCGGGTCAAAGCCCATCGAACGCATAGCATCTATCTCTTCTGTTATCTTCATAGTTCCTATCTCAGCAGTATAAGAAGAGGCACTCCGTCCAGCTATAACGATGGCTGCAATCAAGGGTGAAAGCTCTCTAAACATAGAGATGGATACCATATCAACTATAAATATATTTGCACCAAATTTTGCTAGCTGTTCGGCACCTTGGTAAGCGATAACTAGCCCCACCAAAAAAGAGGTGAGTGCAACAATAGGCAAAGCTTGAGCACCTGATTTTTCTATATGCACAGCGGTTGCTTTGTATCTAAATTTCCAAGGTGTTAAGATGATTCTAAAAAACTTTGATACAGTTTCACCAAAAAAAGATAAAAAGAAGATAAATGACTCAATCGAATCTATAGCATATTGCCCTGCTTTTATAATTGGAGAAATAAATATATTTTCTTTTAATAACTTAACTTTTGTTTTTTGTCTTAGATTTTTTCTTGCAAAAAGTAAAAGACTTTGAGAGTCTTGGTTCATGCCCATTACCACTACACTTGCTTTGTTTTCACATAATGTGGCACTCAAATCTGCTATCATCAATGCACCAACATAATCTAAAGATGCCATACCTGAACAATCTATCTTCACAAAAGAATATTTTTGATTTTGTATCTTTTTTACTTTTGAATAGATAGCCTTTATACTATCCTTGTCAAGTCTTTGGGATATCTTTATATTACACTGTTTAGAATTCTCTTTAATTACTTCAAAATTGTTCATAGATATATTATACCAAATAAAACCAACTAACAATTAAAAAGTGTATGTTATTTTGACCTTTATAGCATCGCTGTCAGTTGTGATGTCGTTTGAATTTGTATTGACATACATTGCTTCAAATTCAAAATTTTTAAAATAGTTTTTTCCGTCAAGCTCTAATCCAATATCCAACTCACTTTCATTACTATTGCCATAATTTGTACTTCCATACATCGCGCTTAAATCTATATTATATATTTCATATGATATGCTACCATATACTGTATTGGCATTTGTGTCATAAACATGATTTCCATCTTCAAGAGGGTTTATATTATCTCCTGCATGTGTCATACTGCCCACGCCACCTTGCTTATCTGTTGATATGTACCCTGCGGACAGTCCAGTCTTTTTTATATTGGCTCTGACCTCTAGTGCAAGTATAGATCCATCTGGTGTTGCAGATACTTTTTCATGGCTTTTGGCATATTGAGTTGTAAATCCAAATATATCGTTATCGAAAGTTATTTTTCCACCATACCAACTAGCCAAACCCTGTCCGTAATAATAATAGCCATTTAATTGCATACCGACTAATAGCCCATCATATTTAATATCGATTACATCAATGCCATTACTACCATTTGTTTTGTCAAATTTTCCCAATGCGGCATCATTTTTGCTAGCACTGGCATCGTAGCTTACTGAGTGTATATATGTGATGGTTGTGTCTGGTATTGCATTTATTATACCTGTATATGCTTCATGAAAATCACCCATCCACTCAAGGTCAACCTCTTGTCTGCCAAGGATAATAGAAAAATAGTCATTTGTATAAGATAAATTTGCTGTATGCAAAACCGCTGATGGCTCACTTCCGTTTCCATAATCTCCATTTTTTACCTGATTAATGTTGTGATTGCCTCTAAATCCCAAAGATGCTTTAAAGCCTTTAAAACTACCTGTTTCATAGTTTAAATCAACTGAGCCTAAAGTGAAACCATGATTTTTTTGTGAACTATTGCTCATATTATACCGTTCCATATATACATTTAATGCTCCACTAACATCTCCATTTTTGAACGCATTTTGCAATGTTGTGTTATCTCCTGCACAAAGTGATAATGCCCCACCCAAAGACAAAAGTGCTACCAAGCCTAAATATTTCTTATTCATAACAACTCCTCATATAGTTTTGCAATAATTGTATAATTTAATTTATTAAGTTATGTTGAAATCTATATTAAGTTTTCTCAAGCTTTTGCAGGCTAATTATTAATATTTATTAACTCAAATTGCCAGCAATCCTAAACATAATTTTAAAATTTAAGATATAATGGTAATATAAGTTTTTAAAATATATATATCAAAGGAACAACATGAAAAATATAGTTAGATTTATGATACTTCTAAGTTATCTCATTTTGGCAACTTCTGCTTTTGCTACGACTGTTGAAAGCACAGTGTCCGTCAAATGGCTTGAACAAAATTTTAAAAGTCCAAATTTGAAGATAATAGAGATGTCCGATAACTCCTCTTTTGCATTTAATGGGCATATTCCAGGAGCTGTTTTTACAAATAAATCAGATTGGCGCTACCAAGCTAAAGACGGAAGTCTTGTCCATTTTTCTGTAAAAATTTTAGAGAAAAAAATACAAGATCTTGGTATAAATGATGAAGATGGGGTAGTGATTTACTACAAAGGAAATAACTTAAATGAAATCCTTGGTGCACACTATCTTTTTTGGCTGTTTCACTATCTAGGACATACGAATGTTGGAATTCTAAACACGGGTTGGCATGGTTGGACAAAAGTTAAAGCACCTACTAGCAATGATGGCGAAAAGATCAAAAAAGGTAACTTTAAAGCAAAACCGATAAAAGCACTCGAGATATCGACAAATGAACTTTATGCCATACACAATGCCTATAATGTTATCGATGCTAGACCTCATAACTATTTCTTAGGATTGGGTAAATTCCCTAGTAACACTAGATATGGTCGCATCGCTAACAGCATCAGTCAACCATGGTCAGATTTCCTTATCACTGATAAAAATGGGCTAATTTATATCGATACTTCAAAAAGCGTACCTCTTTTAAAAGCTAAAATATTGACAAAAAATCAACCGATACTTTTGACATGTTTTGGTGGAACTGGGGCTGCAATTGATTATTTTATGTTTTACGCTAATGGATATCAAAATTTAAGAGTACATGACGAAGGCTTAAGAAGATGGAATTCACAAAATTATCCTTTAGCCATATCTGAATCAGTATATGATATGATGCAAAAGTAGATGCAATTATATAAATTGTTTTGAGGGCTTGGGCATAATTTCCAATCCCTCATACCTCACTTCCCTTTTTATGACATCTATGCCGTATTTATATCTAAGTTTTTGTATAGCATTTCCTAGTTTTCTAAACTATAATGCAAATAAATCTTAAGCGGTGCTTCTTGGTGAAGCACTTATAGCAATAAAATCTTTATAATTCTTTACATACAATCTCATCAACCATGCTATTTTGTAACTTAATTTAAAATTTAAATCCTGACTCGGTCCTGACTCCTTCTACCATTAATTATTGTAAAATAACATATAAAGAGATAAGCAAGATAACGATTACTCCTTAGGAATTATCTTTTAACCTTAAACCATCATTTAAAGATAAGAACCTCGAAAAAAGTCTGTT
>JALUXT010000146.1 GCA_027013245.1 Campylobacteraceae bacterium | reverse complement strand
ACCTATGTTGCCACTATCTGTTTTATACTTAGCAGATATAGCATTCGTGTAACACACATATCCTATTTTTCCACTAGGATTCGCTCCTATTGCTAATTTTGCAAACTTCAAAGCTTTCGTAGTATCACCCATTTTCAGAGCATCATCTGATAGTTTTTTGTATTTCAAAACTATTTTTTGTGTTCTCAACTTTGCTGCGTTTGAGCTTTTGTTTGATACTACCGATAAAGTAATTGCAAATGCCAACAAGACTGCTCCAACTACAGCCGGAATCATATATTTATTCATTTATACCCCTTTCACTCTTTTTTTATCAATTATATTTTTCATAACATTCATAAAAACACCAAGACCTATAGCTAAAATAACTGTGACTAGATATGATGAAGTAAACATATTGCCTCCAACTAATTTATCTATCGTAAATCTTCCTAAGTTTCCAGAATTTGCAAATGCTTCAAAGTATTGATATGTTTGAAAATATGTAAACATACCAACTAACATTCCTGCGACGAATACAAATGCATCAATCTTTCCTGTACTCACTCCAACTAAAACAGTACCAGGGCACCAACCAGACATAATCATGCCTGCTCCAAACACCATGCCTCCAAACAAATAAGGCCAAACATATGTGATAGGTATAAAAACATGTGAAAAATCCATCCATCCAAAGTAGCTAAATACTACTACCCAAGTTGCAGCTGTAACTATGGCTGAAATCATTGTTTGAGTGACAACCAATTTTGAGAAGTAAAAAACAGATGCTATATGCCTAGATGTTCCAAATCCAGCTTTTTCAAGTATGAAACCAAAGCCGATACCTATAAATAACCCTATAAATAAATTTAGATTATTTGCTATTTGTCCAGTAGTAAATAGTGGTAAAATCCAATCCATTGCTATACTCCCTTCCATTGATTTTTAAAGAAAGGAGACAGAAGCATGCCAGCACCAAAAGCACTAAGCATAAAAATCCAAGCTCCGACTGAAAATCCACCGGCACCACTAAGTGCTTGTCCGCTAGTACAACCTCTTGTCAGCCTAGTTGCAAATGCCACTAAAATTCCACCTAAAAATGCAAACATAAGTCTTTTAGATACAGGATAGTCATCTCCTCGATCAACTGATTGATGGATTCTGCCTGAAAAAGCAGCACTTATATATCCACCTATCATAACCCCCACAACCTCTACTACTATCCAATTACCAAGAGCATTTCCAGACCTGAGATATTTACCCGCGTATGCGTTTGTTGCAAAATTTGGGTCTACAAGATATGTTAATTGTGCAGTAACTCTTGCAAATGCACCACTCGCACCAATACCTTGCCCTGCTACTGCATAAGCAATAAATAAAACGGTACCTAATAAAAATCCACTAAAAATAGGATTCCAATATTTTTCATTCATGTATTCTCCTCGTTTTGATTATTATCTAAAAATTTTGATAGTGTTTGATGAAAACCGTTTAAATTATCCAACAATGGTTTAAGCTTGTCATTATCCATGGTTGCCAATATATCTTCATGAAATTTTACATATTGGGAGCATATCTTTTTTGAAAAATCATTTCCATATTTGCTTAAAGTTACTTTTATCACTCTTCTATCTTTACTGTCAATTTCTCTGTTAATGATTTTTTTTTCTTCCAATTTATTTAAAATTGCAGTAATTCTAGGAGGTGTAACTCTTAACTCTTTTGCTAACTCCTTAACTAAAGGAAAGTGATGATTTGACAAATATCTTAAACATCTAAATTCCATCGGTGACAATCCATTAGAATTACAAAACAGAGCCTCTTTTTTATTGCAAGTTTTTTCCAACTCATAAGTTAATTCTGCAATATTATGTGCAAATTCTCTAATTTTAATTTTTTTAATGTTTCACCTCAGTAATAATTAATAGTATTAATAAATATTTTAGAACTATAGCACAAAAATATAGATAAGTCAAATAATATAATGACTTTTTAAGCTTTTAGAGATAATCGTTGTACCACTATTTATATTCCAAAATTATAAGATTTTTATAAGTAATTTATAATATAAATCAGAATAAAATACTCCCAAAGGAGGGGGTTATGAATAAGGTCAGAAGATATGTACAAACAAAACATAAAAACATATGGCTAGTTTTATCATTTTGCTTGGCAGCAATCGCTATATATGGTATAACTCAGGTTTTCTTGCATGGACAAGAAGCATCTTACGGTGTTAGTAGAGAAGTGCCATGGGGGCTATTGATTATAAGTTACTCATTTTTTGTGGGCATTACTTTAGGAACTGCTGTTGTGGGAGCTTTGGCACATGTATTTAAGATAGAAGATTTTAACATAATGAGCAAAAAAGTTGCGTTAGTTTCCTTGGCATCATTAGTGGCAGCATTTTTTGTTATCTTTTGGGATTTGGCTAGCCCTTTCAAGTTTCAAGTTTTAAGGCTAGTTGTGTATTTTACAGAATTTAAAGTTACTTCTCCGATTTGGTGGTTAGTTGTGCTTTATGCACTAGAATTGCCATTATTGGCCTTTGAAGTATATTTTTTATTAAGCAAAGAAAAGAATTCTGCACTTTTTGCATCTTTGATAGGCTCTTCAGTTGGACTTATAGCTTATGGAGTTATGGCGCTTGTATTTGATTCAAATGGCTCAAGACCATTATGGCACACTTCATCTTTTGCACTATTTTTTATAATCTCTGCAATAGCAGGTGGATTTTCTGTTGTATTGGTGATGATTTTTTTAAATGGAAATACAAGCAAATATAAAAAACCTATAGAAGCATTGAGTAAAACACTATTTTTTCTACTAACTTTCATGTTTATCATTGATTTTTGGAATATTGTGATTAATTCTTATAGCCCTGATACAGAATTAGGAAGCACTATGAGACTTTTTCAATGGAATGGAGTTTTGGGAAAAAATTTTTATATATATGAAGTATTTTTAGGGATTGTAATTCCTTTATTGCTTATAGCTTTTGGGAAATTCAAGAACCCTTTATTATCCTCATTTGCTGGTATTTTATCTATTATTGGTATATTTTTTGCTAGATTTGATGCCGTGATAGGAGGACAGTTGATGTCACGCCCAAGCAGAGAACTTGATTTTGTGCAACATTCATATATAGCGTCAAACACTGAAATATCACTTTTAATAGGAAGTTTTGGTGTCGCAGCAATTGTATATTTTTTAGGGGCTAAATTTTTTAATTTAGAAGAGGAGAGAGTCGATGAGCAGGCTTAATATAGATAGAAGAGGATTTTTAAAACTTGCTAGTGCAACTGGAGTTGCTGGAGTTGCTGGAATCACAGGCTTGCCTTCTCCACTAAAAGCTGCCTCTACAAAAGATCAAAAAAGTGCTAGATTTTTAAAATACGACAGGGGAGTTTTGAGTCCTAGTTTTTGCGAGATGTGCTTTTGGAATTGTGGTGTTAATGTATATACAAGAAATGGAAAAATACATAAATTAGAAGGAAACAGACTAAATCCAAATAACAAAGGTCATCTTTGCGCAAAAGGAAATGCCGGAATCCAGTCAACCTACGATAAAGACAGAATCCAATCTCCTCTAAAAAGAGTTGGAAAAAGAGGTGAAGGAAAATTCAAAAAAATCAGTTGGGATGAAGCTTTTGAATTAGTCCATACCAAACTAAATCCACTTATCCAAAAATACGGCCCCCAAACTCTAGCTACATTTATGCACGGTACTGGTGAGCCTTATATTCATGCATTGACTAAAGCACTAGGTAGCCCGAACATAACTATTCCTGCGTATTCTCAATGCCTAGGCAGTAGAGAAATGGCTTGGATATTTACATTTGGTACTGGAGTTAGCGGGCATGAAACATATGATATGGCAAATACAAAGCATATGATGATTTTTGGAAGAAATATGGCTGGAGCCATACAAGTAAGAGAAGCTGAAGATTTTGCAACTGGTTTAGCTAGCGGTGCAAAACTCACTTATATTGATCCTAGACTTAGTGAATCTTGTGTAAATGCAACAGATTGGCTACAGATAAATCCAGGAACTGACCTTGCGCTAGCTCTTGGTGTCATAAATGCACTCATAAAAGATTTGCTTTTTGATGCCGATTTTGTTACTAAATACTGTTATGGATTTGAAGAGTTAAAAAAACATATAAAACAATATACTCCGCAATGGGCAAGTAAAAAGTGTGGAATTGATGCAAAAACTATAGAAAGAATAGCTTGGGATTTTGCAAAAGATGCTCCAAATGTTGTAGCAATTCCCGCAAGAAGGATGACAAGATATGGCAATGATGTGCAAACAGTAAGAGCGATTGCTATCATAAATGCACTAGTGGGAAACTGGGGAGTACCTGGAGGAATCTGGGTAAGGTCTAGTGTTCCTGTAAAACTGCCAGAATACGATGAGCCAAAACAACCAAAAACAAGAAGAGCCGATGGAGCTGGAAAAGGTGAAAAATACCCACTAGCACCTGTATCTCTTGGAAGGACAAATGGCATATATGAAGCAACATTAACTCAAAAGCCATATCCTCTTAAAGCTTGGATACTATATGGAACAAACCCTATAAACCATTCAAGTTCTGGTGTAAATGACATATTTAAAGCCATAGAAAACCTTGATTTAATCATAGCCATAGATACCCAATTTAGCGATACAGTTATGTATGCTGATATCGTGCTTCCAGAATCTACCTATCTAGAGCGAGATGATGCACCTCATGTGCAAAAGGATAAAATTCCCTTTATAGCTTTAAGAAAAGCGGCGATAAAACCTATCTATGACACAAGAGGATGTTTTGATATATGCAAAGGAATCGCTAAAAAGTTTGAGATTGATAAATGGTTTGAAAATTCACCAAAAAAACAGATAGCTGATTTGTTTAAAGTATTAACAAAAGATCAAGCAGATACTTTAAGTAAAGATGGTGTTATAAAATTTGAAAATGTTGATCCATACCCAAGAGCAAGTGGAGGGGAACTTAAATTTACAACAAGTACTGGTAAGGTTCAATTATCTGTTCCTGTTTTAGATGATATGTATAAAAAATTTGGTGATGATTTTTCACCAATACCTATATATAAAGACCCTATTACACTTCCAAAAGATAGCTTTAGATTGCTTTTTGGAAAGACTCCTTTTCATTCGCATGCAAGAACGCAAAACAATTGGGTACTTCTAGAACTTCAAGATGATACACCAGTTTGGATGCATCCAACTGATGCTAAAAAGTTAGGTTTTAAAGATGGAGATATGGTTAATCTAATCAATACCCAAACTGGTGCAAAGTCAGACCATAGCGAGCGATTGAAAGTCACAAAAAGGATAAAACAAGGAAGTGTTTTTATACACCATGGTTTTGGACATAGGACAAAGGCATGGAGTAGAGGTTATGAAAAAGGCACGGGTGATAATTATTTTATCAGTAATGGATTTGATCCATTAAGTGGTGCAGGAGCATTTAATAATGGTTTTGTAAAAGTTGTGAGGGCATAATGATGAATATAGTAAATAAAAAATTAAATAAAAACCAAAATCTTGCTATGGTCATCATAGGAGATAGATGCGTAAATTGTAATGCCTGCTATGTTGCTTGCAAAACAGATTGGGAGATACCGGCTATAAAAGAGGCATACAGAACAAAAGTATGGGAGATAGAGAGTGAAGACAATGAAGGAAAACCAACCATAAGTTTTTTGCCAGTCTTGTGTAATCACTGTGAAAATGCACCTTGTGTAACGGTATGTCCAACAGGAGCTAGTTTTAAAAGGGATGAGGATGGTATCGTTTTAGTTAATCCTGATATGTGCATAGGTTGCAAGGCTTGTATGGTTGCTTGCCCTTATGATGCAAGGTACTATGACGAAGAGAAACAAAGTGTAGATAAATGTACATTTTGCCTTCCTAGACTAAGTGTCGGGCTTGATCCTGCTTGTGTTGATACATGCGTAGGAGAATCAAGAAATTTTGGCGATATAAGCGACCCTGATAGTAGTGTAGCAAAATTATTAAAAAATGCAACATCTATATCAAGGCTAAAAGAAGATAAAGGAACCTTGCCAAATGTTTACTATATCACAATCAATGAATAAGGAAAATGGTAAAATGAAACTACAGAAGTTATCACTTCGTGCAATAATAACGAGAAGTTTAGCAAAAGCATTAAATAGTTTCTTCTCGACAACTGTCGTAGCTTTAGTCGCGAGGAATTTTAAAGGAGCTTTGCTCCTTGAAAAGGGGATAATAAGATGAAAAAAGTATTAATTGTGTTTAGTGTTTTATTGGCATTGAGTATTTTAAATGTAACTCTGTCTGCTCAAAATAGATATGACTACAGAATGGATAATATTCAAGCCAAACATTATATAAATGCATCAAGACTAGAGGTGAAAAAAAATAATCTTTCAATGGCTTGTGTATATGCAAAAAAAGCTGTACAAGCCAATAGCTGGAGCAAAGAAGCTTGGGCAAATTATGATGATATAGTTAAAAGACTCATAAATAAAGGCAAAGTTAGAAACTACAAAGATTCTCCAAATACCGTAGAAGCTGTTTCTGTGCAAGCACCTGCACCTGCACCTAGTCCCGCTCCGAAAGCTTCAAGTGGTGCGAGTTTGTTTGAAGGATGCTAAATCATAAAAGAAGAAAAATATTAAAGTTTCTGCCATATGCTATGGCAGGAACTTTTACATATCCTGCCGGAAATTTTCTTTTTTTTAGCCAAGATGAAAATAAAGAATTTTCTATTCCACTAAAAAATATAAGAGATGGAATTACAAAGATAAAAAAACACAATGTGTTTATCTATAAAAAACATGATATTATAGAAGTTTTTGATGCTCATTGCACTCATATGGGCTGTATCCTAAACTTTTACAAAGATAAAAATAAATTTATCTGCCCTTGTCATCATAGCCAATTTTCAATAGCTGGAGTTAGGATAAAAGGACCTGCAAAGAGAAATTTGGATAAAATAGCCTCTAGGATAAAAAATAAAAAACTTTTTATAGGGTAAATGGGCATGCCAAACACATCAAAATTTGTATCTTTTCTCTCACTAGGGCTGTTTTTTGCAAGTATGCTTAGTGGGCTAATTATCGTATTTGCTTATCATCCTTCACTAGCCTTACAAAGTGTTCAAAAGATAAGTTTTCTTTTGCCTTATGGAAATTTTTTTAGAAAATTACACTATTTTAGCTCCGAAGCCTTTATCATGATTTTGCTCATGCATATAGGGCTAGAACTACTCAAAAACAAGGTATTGATATCTGGGTCTTCTTGGAATTACTCGATTTTAGGATTTGGTTTGGTTGTTATTTTGATGTTTAGCGGATTTGTATTAAAAGCAGATTTGAGTGCAAATGCCGCAGCTCAAGTTTCATTTAACCTCATCAAAGATACACCATATCTAAAAAATATTTTACCTCTTTTTCAAGACCATACTATCTTTTACTATAAGTTTTTTATCTGGCATATACTTTTCTTGCCACTTATCTTAGGATATGCGATTTATAGGCATATAAATACTCTACATGTAAAGGCTCAATACCTTAGTATCGCTCTTGGTATCAGTGTATTATCTCTTTGGATATTTACTATGCCAAGAGATATAATCGCAGGTGAAAAAGTACAAAATCTTACAAGTCCTTGGTTTTTTGAAGGAGCTGAAAATTTACTACTAAAATCCTGGTCTGCTGTTTTTGTAAATCTATTTTTGATTATTCCTTTTGTTTTATTGGTTGCTTATTACTATAGTAAACGAAAAAATATCATCAAAATTTTACTGTTTCTTTGGTTCTTGGCTTATATATTTATATCGGTTGTCCTAAGATGAAATATAAAAATATTATTTTGATTTTAGCCGTGGTAGGTATCGTAGCATTTATCGCATCTATCTTTTCAAATGCACCAAAAACACATATAAAAATAACAAAACCAGATCAATGTATGAGTTGCCACAGTAGCATGAGTGACATAGATCATGCTCACCCAAAAGAGATATTTGGATGTGCTGTATGTCACGGTGGAAATAGATGGGCAACGAATAAGAAAGCTGCTCATAGAGGTATAGTTTTGAATCCAGCGAGATTGGAACATGCGAGCATCTTTTGTGT
>JALUXT010000145.1 GCA_027013245.1 Campylobacteraceae bacterium | reverse complement strand
CTAATTTGAAAAATGATAAAACACTTTTAAAATCAACAAATATATTAGATAAATTAATCCTAGATATTAAAAATATCGATGCTAAAACTTTACAACAGCAGATAAAGCAATCTGGTCTTTTTTTGGAGTCAAAACTTTTAAATCTCGATAAAAGACAATCTTTACTGCCAAAGTCTATAATCCAGACTCTACATTCGCTAAAAAATATATATAAAAACACCAAAATAAATGTCGCAACTATAGATAAAGTTTTAAATGCAAAAATAGCAAACAAAGATTTTATAAATGATATAAAACAGATTGTAACAGATTCAAAAAGTAGTAAAAATCAATCTACTATCGATACTGTAGCTAAACTTGAAAATCTTGTACTAAAAAGCCAAGCAATAGAGTCAAAAATAATCAATGAGTTTGAACTAAAGCATCTTGACATAAAAGAGAATATCAAGAATATTAGTACGGTTTTAAGTAAATTTGAAGCTTTAAAGCCAAAAATCAAAGAAATTATCACTCAGATTAGCCAAGATATTAGTAAAATTCAGAATACTCCAAATCTAAATAAAACTGAATTTTTGAAATTAAATATTAGCCAAAAGCTTCAAAGAGTTGTGAATTTGATAAAAAGTGATTTGCTTATGCAAGAGCCAAAAGTAGATATACATGTAGAGATTTCAAAGCTTGCACAATTTCTAAAAGATGATGTAAAAATAAAAATAACAAATAAACAAATAGTCCCAAACCAACAATTGCAAGCTTCACCAAATCCAAAAAATGAGATTCTTTATGATATAAAAGCAAATTTATTGCAATTAAAAGATGAGTTATCTAAAACTTCCAACCCAAATAAAACTGATACTCTAAATAAAATAGATAAAGTTTTAACTAGTATAAATTATTACCAGTTAGCATCTTTTAGTAATGGCTCAAACATACTTTATCTTCCGTTGCTTTGGGATGGTTTAGATGAAGGGCAAATCAGTATAAAAAAATTAAAACAAAAGAGATTTTTTTGTGAAATCAATCTTAAGCTAAAAGATTATGGTAGGATTGACTTGCTGATTATGCTGTTTGATAAAATCAATATAAATATTTCTATTTTTACGCAAAGTGACGAATTTTTGCATAGCGTGAAAGAAAATTTATTATTTTTAAAGCAAGGAATCAATAGTCTAGGCTTGATACCAACAAATATCTACATGTTTGATTCATTAAAAGATGATAAAATAAAAAGAGATACAAAATCGTATGTTGATGGTGAGCAAATAGGAGAGGGCGTAAATATCCATGTCTAAGATAAAAAAAGCTGTAGCTCTCAAGTATGATAAAGACAAAGATAGCGCGCCAAAAGTAAAAGCAAAAGGTAAGGGAGAGACTGCAAAAAATATCATAAAAATTGCAGAAGAATATAATCTTCCTATCAAGAAAGATGAAGATTTAGTAGAGCTTTTAAGTAAAGTGGAGATAGATAAAGATATACCAGAAAATTTATACAAAGCTGTTGCTGAAGTTTTTAGTTTTGTATATAAAATCACAAAAAAGAGTGAAAAATGAAATTACCAAAAAGTGTTAAGATTGTAGAAGTAGGTCCAAGAGATGGATTTCAAAGTATAAAAGAGTGGATTCCAACAGAGTTGAAGTTGCAGATAATCGATGGTTTGGTTAAGTCTAATTTTAAAAAGATTGAAATTACATCATTTGTACACCCAAAAGCGATTCCTCAGATGAGCGATGCAAAAGAGATTGTGCAAACTCTTCTTCTAAAATATGATGATAAAAATGTAATTTTTAATGCTCTTGTGCCAAATCTTTTTGGAGCAAAAGCCGCTTATGAGTTAGGCATAAGAGAAGTTACTTATGTTATCTCAGCTAGCAAAGCTCATAACATTGCAAATGTGAAAAGAACTCCTAAGGAATCATTTGATGGATTAAAAGAGTTGAAAGATACATATCCGGATTTGAAGATAAATCTTGCAGTGGCCACTGTTTTTGGATGCCCTTATGAAGGAGATATTGCTATAGAGCAGGTAAAATGGATGATAGAACAAGGCTTACATGTAGGAGTTGATAACTTTACTTTGGCAGATACTATAGGCGTCGCCAATCCTAGACAAATGTCTATGGTTTTAGGGGAGCTCAAAAAAGATTTTAAAGATATAGATTTTGCTTTGCATCTTCATGATACAAGAGGCATGGGACTTGCAAATGTGTTAAGTGCTTTGCAATGTGGAGTTAGAACTTTTGAATCAGCCCTTGGAGGCTTGGGAGGTTGCCCTTTTGCCCCAGGAGCTGCTGGCAATATAGCAAGTGAAGATTTAGTAAATATGCTGGATAATATGGATATAAAAACAGATATAAAATTGGATAAATTGTTAAATACAGTTAAAACAGTACAAGAAAAAATCAAACCTATCTTAACAAGCCATATGGCATATGTAGATAGTTGTAGCATTGGAGAAAAAAGATGAGCAAGCAACCATTAGATGGAGTAAAAGTTTTAGAGTTAGGAAGTTTGATAGCAGGACCATTTGCGGGGAGACTTTTTGGTGATTTTGGAGCTGAAGTAATCAAAGTAGAACCTCCAAAAAAAGGTGACCCACTTCGCAAGTGGAGAATGTTAAAAGATGGAACTTCTCTTTGGTGGTATGTGCAATCAAGAAATAAAAAATGCATCACTCTAAATTTAAGAGTAGAAGAGGGTGCTAAAATCATCAAAAAACTAGCCAAAGAAGTTGATATTATCATCGAAAATTTTAAACCTGGAACCTTGGAAAAGTGGGGAATAGGATATGAAGATTTAAAAAAGATAAATCCAAAAATCATAATGGTAAGAATCTCAGGGTATGGCCAGTATGGTCCTTATAGCTCAAAACCAGGGTTTGGAAGTATCGGTGAGGCGATGGGCGGTATCAGATACCTTAGTGGTTATCCTGATTTACCGCCTGTGAGAACTGGAATCAGCATAGGAGATTCTATAGCCGCAATATATGCTGTTATGAGTTCTATGATGGCGCTTTATCATCGTGATATTGGTGGTGGAGATGGGCAGTATATAGATGTAGCTTTATATGAAGCCATTTTTAGCTTGATGGAAAGTATGGTGCCTGAGTTTGACCAATTTAAATTTATAAGGGAGAGAAGTGGAAACACGCTTCCTGGAATCGCACCTTCTAATATCTATCTATGTGGAGATGAAAAATATATCGCCATCGGAGCAAATGGAGATAGTATATTTGCTCGTTTATGCCAAGCTATTAATCGTGAGGATTTGGCACAAAATGAGGAGTTTAAATCAAATGATGGAAGAGCCAAAAATATGAAATACATAGATGAGCAGATAGAAGCTTGGACAAAAACTATGAACATAGAAGAAGCACTTGTAATTTTAGACAAATATCAAATTCCAGCTGGAAAGATTTATAATGTGGAGGATATGTTTAATGATGCTCATTTTAAAGCAAGGCAGATGATTGAAACTGTGAAGATAAATGATAAAGATGATTTAAAAGTGCCAGGCATCATACCAAAATTTAGTAAAACTCCAGGAAGGATAAAATGGGCTGGTTTAAGTTTAGGTGCAAATAACAAAGAAATCTATCAGAATATGTTGGGTTTTAGTGATGAAGAGATGAGTAAAATGAAAGATAAAGGTGTCATTTAGATTAATATAAAACAATTTTGTTACTATTTGAAACTTTATCATTTAAAAGTTTAAAATTTTATAAAAATTATTGACAAGTTAGTATATTTTATTATAAGATGTAATCTACCTAAATTTTAAAAGGAAAAAATATGAAACTTAAAAATATACTCTTAAGTGCAGTAGTGCTTATTGGAATGTTAAGTGCTTTAAATGCCGCAAAAACTATGAGGGTAACTTTACAGTTGCCTATATCTCATTCACTTGGTAAAAATTGGCAAGAATTTAAAAAATTAGTTGAACAAGGAACTAATGGTGAAGTAAAAGTTCTTATATTTCCATCAGCCCAACTTTATAAAGATAAGCAAGTTCCAGGAGCCGTAGGAAGTGGAGCTATAGAGGCAGGAACTGCTTTTATGGGAAGATTTACAGGTTCAGTTCCTGCTGTTGATGTCGTTAGTTTACCGTTTTTCTTTAAAGATGAAGCAGGTTTGAGAAAAGCAGTCAAAAGTGGCTCAAAAATGAGAACAATTTTGGATAACGCAATTTTAAAAGAGACAGGTGCTAAAATATTATGGTGGCAAGCTTATGGACACAATGTGTATCTAAATAATGGTAAACCTATTAGATTACCATCAGACTTAAAAGATAAAAAAGTAAGAACTTATGGAAAAGTGCTTGGATGGACTGTAGAAGCTGCCGGAGGTGTTCCAACTATAATGTCAGGTTCAAAGCAGTTTTTAGCGTATCAACAACACGCAGTTGATGTTGGTATGACTGGACTTTCAGGTGTAAAAAGTAGAAAACTGTACGAAGTTATGAAAAATGTTACACTTTCATATGATAGTATCATAGAATTTGTAGCGATTATAAATAATAAGTTTTTTAATTCACTCTCAACTAAAAATCAAAAAGTAATCCTTAATGCTTCTGCTATAGTTGAAAAACATCTTAGAGACGAAGTATATTCTGGTGAAGGTAAGATGGCAAAAGATTTAGAAAGCAAGATGAATGTTATAAGACTAACAGATGCCGAGCGAAAAGTATGGGAAGATACTATAAAGAAACCTGTAGTTGCAAGATATAGAAAAGCAGTGGGTCCATTGGCCGATGAAGTTATAAAAGCGGCTCATGAAGATGAAGCTGGAAAATAAAAAATAATTTAACAGAGTGTTAATGCACTCTGTTAATAAAAGATTTGTATGATAAAAACAGTTGAAAATATAACAGAATTTTTTGGAAAATTATCCGCTTGGCTTTTTTTCTTTATAGGTATAATTGTAACTTATGAAGTTTTAGTGAGATATGTGTTTAATAGTCCAACTATTTGGGTGGATGAAGTTTCTTCAGTAACACAAATTTGGGCAGCTTATATAGGTGTAGCATTTGCTCTAAAGCACAAAGATATGATAGTTATAGATTTAGCCTTCAAAAACCCAGATACCACTATAAGAAAGATATTAGAAACATTTTCTTTGCTAGTTATTATAGGCTTTAGTGTGATTACTGTGTATTACGGATTTCAAATTTGGCTTGATTCTACTCTTAAAGGTCATACAACTGATACCTTCTTAGCATTGCCAAAGTGGTTTACTCAAGCTTCAATTTGGGTTGGATTTCTAATTTTATTATTTCAAGCTATTATAGAGATTGTAAAAGTTTGGACAGTTGGAATCGATCCAAATAGTACTAAAGAGATGATAGAAGAGAGTATTTGATGAGTGCTTTTATAATTCTTTTTATACTAATTTTATTGCTTGTTATGAGGGTGCCTGTAGCTTTTTCATTAGGTGGTTTAGGAGTTGCTCTTTTAGCATACTTTCCACTTCCACTCAATGCAATTCCTCAAAGACTTTATGGTACGATGGATAGTTTTGAGCTTCTTGCAGTTCCTATGTTTTTACTCATGTCAAATGTTCTTTTAAAAGGAAAAGTTGGAAAAGATTTGTTTGAAGCGGTTCAGAGTTGGGTTGGACATCTCCCAGGAGGTCTTGGGGTTGCTACTATCCTTTCATGCGGCATATTTTCTGCAGTTTCTGGCTCATCTGTAGCAACTGCTGCAACAATCGGTACAGTTGCGATTCCAGAGATGACTAAAAGAGGTTATCCTAGACACTTTGTTTATGGTCTTTTGGCGGCTGGTGGGACACTTGGCATCATGATACCTCCATCAATCCCCCTTATCATTTATGGAGTTATATCTGAGAGCTCAATTCCAAAACTCTTTTTAGCTGGTATTGGTCCGGGACTTTTTCTTATATTTATATTTATTACATATAGTGTTCTTTATTCAAAAATTAGTAAAAATTACCACCAAATCCCAAAAGCTTCTTGGAAACAAAGGATGGAGGCTAGTTTAAGAGCACTTCCGACAGTATTTGTGGCCATTTCAGTGATAGGCTCTATTTATGCAGGAATCGCCACACCTTCGGAGAGCGCAGGAGTCGGCTTTGTTATGTCTTTGATAGTAACTTTTGCCATGGGTAGGATGAACTTTACAAAACTAAAAGAGGCAGTTTATGACGCGGCAAAGACCACTATTATGATTTTTATGATTATAGCTGGAGCAAAAGTCTTTTCATACGCAATCACGCTTTATATGATACCTCAAAATGTATCCGAGCTTTTGATACAAAACATCACAAATCCTACAATTTTTATATTTGCGATAGGTTTAGTTCTTTTGATAGTAGGTTTCTTCTTGGAGTCCTTGTCAATGCTTTTGATTATGGTGCCAGTTTTGTTTCCAGCTATCATGGAAAAAGGGATAGACGGCATTTGGTTTGGTCTATTTTTTGTAATATTGATTGAGACAGCACTTATCACACCGCCAGTTGGTATGAATCTATTTATTATACAAGCAATTTCCAATGCAAAAATAACAGAGATAGTTAGGGGCGTGTGGCCTTTTGTACTTATAATGCTAAGTACGGCAGTGCTTATGTGGTTTTGGCAAGATTTAGTTCTGTATATCCCTTATCACTTTTAAATATTGTTTTAAAATCTCTTGACTGTTATGTTTTATGGCACCCTTAATCAAAATATTGCATTTTCTTATGATTTCATCTTTAATCTCATTTGAAAATCTTGTATCTAAAAATTTTTGAAGCGTATATATGTGATATCTGTCAATAGCAAAAATTGTAGATGACAATTGAGAATGCCCAGCTTTTTTTATGATTCCTTCATCGCTAACAAGAGCGATTTGATAATCATATAAAATTCTAAGCCACATATCATAATCTTCACAAACGCTCAAACTCTCATCAAACAATCCCACAGTATCAAAAACCTTTTTGTTTATCAAAACAGAGCTAGCTGCAATCTTACATGTAGAGATATTTTGTAAAAAACACTCTCCTTGCGGTTTTTTGAGTGATTTTGGATATTTTATCTCTTTACTATCCCTTATCCATTTTTCACTTGTGTGAGAAAATATTAGATTTGCGTCCTTGGCATGAAGTGCAACTTGTTTTTGTGTTTTGTCTTTTAACCATATATCATCACTGTCTAAAAACGCAATCCAATTATTTCTAGCATTTCTTATGCCTGTATTTCTAGCATGTGAAACACCTAGATTTTTTGTTTTTATAATTTTTATACTATGAAATTTTTTTAAAATATCCTGCGTATTATCAGTTGAGCCATCATCTATGACGATAATTTCATCGATATTATAAGTTTGATCAAGTATGGAATTAATCGCATCGCTTACTAGCGTAGCTCTGTTATATGTTGGAATTATAGCTGTTATTTTCAAAACAAACTCACGGTTTATAAACTGGTATATATGAATCAGATATGATTTGCGCTAAATTATTGCTGAGCACTTCATATCCTTTTGCATTAGGGTGTACTTTGTCTATTTTTAGAGTGTCGTCGTTTAATATCTCTTGCAGTGAAGTGTCGTCAATTGGTATGTTATACTGCGTTGCCAATTCATCATAGAAACTTGCGGTACTTAATGTTAAAAATTCTACATCAGGAACACCAATTAAAATAACTTGTATCTTTTTTGCCTTAGCAAGTTCTATCATTTTCGCGATATTTTCTTTTGTCTTTTTAAAATTTTTTCTCTGTATTATGTCATTCCCACCTTCACAAAGAAGTAGTATATCTGGATTGTATTTTGCTAAAACTGATGGTAGTCTAGCTAATCCATTTCTTGATAACTCGCCATTTACTCCAGCATTTATAACTTCAACTTGAAGTAAATCAGATAGTTGCGAAGGGTAGTTTTTGCTTGAATCTACCCTGTATCCATAAGTTAAACTATCTCCAAAAGCTAAAATTTTTGTATTCATGGGTAAAGTAACAACTCCATCAAAAGTTTCTTCACTTGGACTAAAATAGTTATAAGCAAAAAAAGCAACAAGTGCTATGATTATCAGTTTTAAAATACTCATAATTAGATTTTACCATCATATGCAGATAAAAATAGAAGCTCTAAATCTTGTGCATTTATCTTTTTTGCATTTGTTGAAGTTGATGGGTCCTTAAATGCTAACTCTCCAATCTCTTTTGCCCTCTCTTTGCTAATCTTTGCAAGTTT
>JALUXT010000144.1 GCA_027013245.1 Campylobacteraceae bacterium | reverse complement strand
GTTTTCATCTAATCTTCTAACAAGATAAGCTATAGCATTTGTGAATTGTTCTTTTTTAGCAGTTGGTGCATAGAGTATCAAATCATGACTTATCTCTTTGATAGCAAGTCTTGCAGATTCGCTCATCCCCTCAAGCATTTCCATAGTGTGATACTCTTTTACCCCATACTCTTTTGCTAGCTCATAAGCATAAGCTTGCTCAAAAAGATTGTGTGAAGCGATGCCAAGATGCACAAATTTTATATGCTCTTTTCTCATGCCGTATTCTGCCATTATTTTATAGTTACTATCAGTGTCAATTTTTCTGTGATATGGAGTACTTGGCCATCCTCTTAGGGCAGCTTCAGTGTCTTCCATCTCCATATTTGCTCCTTTTACAAGACGCATTTTGATAGGGCTTCCTCCCTTTTCAACTCTTTTTTGAGCAAAATCAATCAGTTTTTTTTGCCACAAATGAGAATCAGGAAGATAAGCTTGAAGCACGATTCCAGAATAAAAATCTTTAAATTCTGGTTTGCCCAGAGTTCTTGTAAATGCATAGTAAGTAAGAGCTAAATCTCTATATTCTTCCATATCAAGGTTTATAAATTTATTTTCAAGTTTTCCATTTTCGTTTGTAAAGCTATATTTTTTAGCTTGCGTGAAGATGCGACTAAGTTTTTCAACTAGTGTTTCTATTGTTTCTTCATATGACAGAGCATTTATCTGTGAAAATAGAGTAGAAATTTTGATAGATATATAATCAACATTAGGATTTGTCAAAAGATTGAGATACTTTTGCATCCTAGTTTCGGCTTCTTCTTCTCCTAAAACAACTTCTCCTATAAGATTGACATTTATCCTAGTTCCCTCTTTTTTTCTTTTTTGAAGGTGAGCATTAAAGATATCATCCTCGCCTTTTATCACAACTGTTTTTGTATCTTCTCTTATGTTTTTTATGAAAAGTGGTATGGAGATATCAGGAAGATAAATCCCAGCATTTAAAAATAAAAATATCAAAAATCGCTCATTTGTTGTAAAAAAAGAAGCCATTCCATATTTGCTAAAAAGGTACTCTATTTGATTTGCTACTCTTTTATTGTTTTTTGTTCTAAAAGACTGATCCATAAGCTCAATTAATAAAACTTTATCTTGTGGATGGGTAAGCATTTTATTCATCTTTATATGAAATTTTTTGTCAAAATCACTTACTAACTCATCTGCCCTTCGTTGCCATTTTTCAGCCAAAGCGATGGCACGATTCATTACAACTTTGTTTTCTAACATTTTTTCTTTCCTCAATTTAATTTTGTTTTAAAACATTATTGAGTATCTTATAGTTTGTGCAAACAAACAAGATGTCCACTTTTTGCGGGGAGGACATCTTCTCTAAGATCTCTACTTTATAATCCCTATTTTTTCTTTCCTAAATATGCCTCTTGAATTGTTTTTGAATTTAACAACTCTTCGCTACTTCCTTCGTAAGAAATTTTCCCAAGTTCTAGCACATATCCACGATCTGCCAATTTTAAAGCGGCTTTTGCATTTTGTTCAACCAGCAAAACTGTAACTCCAGATTTGCTGATTTCTTTAATAGCTTTAAAAATAACTTTAACCAAAACAGGAGCCAACCCAAGACTTGGTTCATCAAGTATTAGAAGCTTAGGATTGCTCATGATTGAGCGACCAATCGCCAGCATCTGTTGTTCTCCTCCACTTAATGTTCCTGCTAATTGTTTCCTTCTCTCTTTTAAGCGAGGAAGAATATTGTAAATCCAATCAAGTGTTTTTGGGTCATATTTTTTTAGTATATAAGCCCCCATCAGTAGATTTTCTTCAGTACTAAGTGTGCCAAAAACTCTTCTTCCCTCAGGTGAATGGCTCATGCCTAAGTTTACGATATTGTGTGCTGGAGTTTTGGTTATATTTTTGCCATTAAAAAGTATCTCACCAGAATTTGATCTCAATAGTCCGCTTATAGTCCTTAGCGTTGTAGTTTTTCCAGCGCCATTTGCACCTAGTATAGCCACAACTTCACCCTTGTTTACATGTAAGTCTATGCCTTTGATAGCTTTTATCGCCCCATAGCTTACATGTAAGTCTTTTATCTCTAATAATATTTTATTTTCGCTCATTACTCATCCTCGTCGCTTCCGATATATGCTTCAATAACAACAGGGTCATCTTGCACAAATGCAGGCTCGCCTTCGCTTATCTTCGCACCAAAGTTTATGACTGTAATGTATTCACATAAGCTCATAACCATATCCATATCATGCTCAATCATCAAGATTGTAACGCCTTTAGCTCTTATGTCTCTTATGGTTTGGGCTAGTTTTATGGTTTCATTTTCATTTAATCCAGCTGCTGGTTCATCTAGTATTAAAAGTTTTGGCTCAGCTGCTAGCGCTCTTGCCATCTCAATTCTTCTTTGAAGTCCATATGAAAGATCACCTGCTGGAGTTGTGGCATAATCGCTTAATTCAAAAAATTCCATAAGCTCGCCTACTTTGAGCCAGTTTGTTTTTTCATCTTTTTGCATTGAAGGCGTATGGATGATACCGTTGTACCATCTTTGATTTGATTTTATATGTCTTCCTGACATGATATTTTCAGCCACGCTCATCTGCGAAAAGAGCCTGATAGTTTGAAAAGTTCTAAGAATTCCAAGTTCTGCAATCTTATAAGGAGCAGTACCATTTATCTTCTTCCCTTCCCAGATGATATCGCCTTTTTCAGGAGTATAAAGTCCAGTGATGCAGTTAAAAAGTGTTGTTTTTCCAGCACCATTTGGTCCGATGATGCCATAAATTTGACCTTTTTTAACTTTCATATTTAGCTCGTCTATTGCAACGAGTCCATGAAAAAGTTTGGATAGATTTTTAATCTCCAATAAAAAATCACTCATTTTTTATCCTTTTTCAAGTAGTTTGGTATATTTCCAAATTTTACTGGCCAAATTCCACGAGGTCTTAATATCATAGTTAATATCATCGCTAATCCAAAGACTAAGTATCTTGCAGTGGCAAATTCTCTGAAAATTTCTGGTAAAACAAACATAACAAAAGTTCCTATCAAAACTCCAGGCAGTGAAGCCGAGCCCCCAACCAATACTATAGTAAAAAACATGATGGATTGCACAACATTAAAAGCTTCAGGTGAAACCGCAGAGTATTGGATAGCAAACATACTTCCGGCAGCTCCAGCTATGGCAGAGCCAAGTGCAAAAGCATAAAGTTTATAATATCTGACATTTATACCCATACTTTGAGCCGCTATGTCATCTTTGTTGATGTAAAACATCGCTCTTCCAAATTTGCTTGCATCAAGGTTTCTCATAATCCAAAGCGTAAGTGCGAGCAATATAAATGACATGTAATAAACAGCAGTTTGCGACATGAATTCTATGCCAAAAATCTTCACAACATCTATACCAAATATACCGTTTGGCCCGCCTGTTAATTCAAATACATTATTTTGCACGACTTGTATAAAGATGATGTTGAAGCCAATGGTAGCTATCAAAAGATAATCACCTCGCAGATGTATGACAGGACCAGCTAAAATTATGGCCAAGATAAGCGGTATGATGATGGCTGGTATAAATGTATAGATGATTGGAACGCCAAATTGCACATTTAATATAGCAGTAGTGTAAGCTCCAAGACCAAAAAATACAGCTTGCCCCATCTGAAAAGCCCCCGCTCGTCCTAAAATGATATCTTGTGAAAAGGCAACCACAGAATAAATCAAAAATGTAGTGCCAACCGCCAACCAAGCTGAGTTGGAAAAGAGTGGAAAAACCCCCATGACTATTAAAAATAAAATAGCTATTTTATATGATTGTCTCATTATACTTTCTCCGCTATAGTTTCGCCAAGTATGCCAGTTGGTCTAAAAATCAAGATGACAATAAGCAATACAAAAGTAAAAGTTTGGGCCCATTCGCTTGAGATGTATCCGCTGATCATGGCATTAAACAATCCAAGCAAGATTCCACCAAACATGGCCCCTGGAATATTTCCTATTCCACCCATGATGGCTGCTACGAAAGCATTTAATCCATACATCCAACCCATGTCAAATGTAATTCCTCTATAATTAATCCCGATAAACAATCCAGCCACTGCCCCTAGTGAAGAGCCGATTATAAATATAATCATGATGACTCTATTTACATTGATACCCATCAATTTTGCAGCATCTTGGTCTATCGCTGTTGCCCTTATCGCTGTTCCCATTTTTGTTTTATTTATAAAAATATACAAGCCAATCATCAAAACAGCCGAAACGCCCATAATCATAACTTGTGTAAATGTAAAAACAACATTATGCACAGTCCAAATGGTTGATGGAAATAGATTTGAAGGAAATATCTTCATATTTGGTCCCCAAATCAGCATTATTGCATTTTGAATAACAAGGCTAGCTCCCAATGCAGATACAACTGCGCTCAATCTTGGTGCCATTCTTAAAGGCCTATATGCGAGGCGTTCAAGAAGAACACCAACTACTGCTATAAGTAATGCAGTGATGATAAAAACTCCCAACACTAAAAACAAGGAGCTTTTTGCTTCACCAAAAATTTGCACATAAATCGTAAGTCCTGCAAAGGCAGAGAGGGCCACGAGGTCCCCATGGGCGAAGTTTATCAACTTCATAACCCCATAGACCATCGTGTAACCCAATGCGACCAATGCATATAAACTTCCTACTGTCAAACCGTTTATAAGTTGCTGTAGAAATATATCCATCATTTCTCTCTTTTATTTTTATTTGTAAACTATTTTATAGCTGTTGTCGCCCTGGACTTCATAGGCCATATATCCGCCGCCGATTCTCTCTCCGTCACTTCTAAAATTAACAGGACCTGTGATTCCTGGAAATCCTTTTAGATTATGTAAGAAATCAGATATTTTTTTAGTATTAGTGCTTTTTGTCTCTTTAACTCCGTACAACACTGCTCTTAAACCATCGATATTTAAAAGAGTCCAGATGGATGCTGGCATCATTCCGTATTTTGCTTTGTAATCTTTTAGGAATTTCTTAGCTATGTCATATGGAAGAATATCTGGAGTCGGAACATTTATTAAAAAGGTTCCTTTTGCACTATCGCCTGCTAGTTTCATAAAATCTGGATTGTCATTTGAGTCACCACCAACAAAATCAGCTTTTATACCTAATTGGATTTGTTGAGCTCTTAAAAGTCCACCATCATTATAATATCCACTAAAGTAGATAACATCTGGTTTCATAGATTTTATCTTGGTTAAAACTGCTGTAAAATTTTGTGTTCCTGATTTGATTTTACCACTATAGATTACATTGCCGTTTAAGCTTTTGATAGCTTTTACTGTGGCATCTGCAAGCCCAGTTGAATAACTTGAAAAATCTGATAAAATTACGATTTTTTTGTATTTTTTAACATTTACAAGATAGTTTGCAGTAAACTTTGCTTCTGCACTATTTGGAAATGAGTTTCTAAAAAATGTCCAGTATTTGTGCTTAGTAAGTGAGTCACTTGTACCATCACTTGTTTGAAGCACTTTGTTTCTAAAATAAGTTGTTTGAGCAGCTTCTGTTGCACCTGAAGTGTAAGAGCCTATAACCGCTAAAACACCTGCATTTACTAGTTTTCTAGCACAAATAGCAGCTTTTTGAGCCACACCCTCATCATCACAACTAACAACTTCTAACTTCTTGCCTAAAACTCCGCCATTTGCATTGTATTGGGCAACTATGAGTTTAACACCATTATCTATACTTTGACCTTCATTAGCATATTTGCCAGTAATTGGTGCTTGAACACCTATTTTTATAACATCCGCAGCATTTAGGGATGCAACTAGTGCGCCACAAGCTACAACTGAGGTAGCTAGTTTTAACATTGTTCTTTTCATTTAATCTCCTTTGATTTTTTTTCGAAAAGTTTTAGACAAAACGATTGTTTTGTTTTCTCTAAAGCTTTTGTATCGTGTAAGCCCCAACTACCCACTCTCCTATATCTTGCATATCGTGTATGCCATTATCTTGGAAACTTGCTTTTAAGTTTGGAAATTTTTGTACTATTTCATCAAAACTTTTTATGATTTGAGGAATTCTAGTGCTTAGTTTTTTTCGAGCACTGTTTGGAAGGTCAGAATAAAACGCTAGTATCCCATAATCTAGTGTATAGTTTTCATCTTTTGGTGAATCTAGCATTTTACAGATTTTCTCTACCTCATCAAGATAAATGCCTTTTGTGTCTCTGATACCATTTTTTATAGAAATTATAACTCTTGAGATAGAATCATTATTGTTTTTATGTTTAAATTTTTCATCTAGTGTTATACTAAAAACTCCTTCTTTGATAGAATTTTTATCCATATAATCTAAAAAGGCATCTCTATTTTTAAGAGAACATCTAAGGATATCTGAAACACTAGCATCTATAAAAATCTCAGGAGAATTTTTAATCTGTGCGATTTCTTGAGCTACATGAATGCTAAGCATCTTTGCAGGAGCATGAGAGAGATAAAGTCTATCGTTTGTCCAAAGAAGAAAATTGTCTTTTGCCTTGCATATTCCTTTTATAGTTGCATCAATTACACTTTTTTTAGTTGGAAATAGGCTCATAGTCTCTCCTCTACTTCTTTGATAATCCCGCTTTCATATAAGATATCTTCTATGAGTCTATTTTTAGATATATTTAATTTTGAGCTGAGGTTTTGTAATGCTAAATCCAATTTTTTATCTATTTTGATGCTTAATTGTGATACTTCTCTTTTGCTTTGATTTTTCTTGATGACATTTTTTATAATCTCGCTACCATATTTTTGTTTTGCCATCTTTTTCCTATTCCTTTAAAGGTATTACTAAAAGTATTACTATAAATTAGATAAGAGTATCTTAGTATATTTTTTTATAATTTGCAATGAAAATTAGAAAATATTTATATGATAATTAGATTACAAAAGCATAAGAAGTTTAGTTTTATTCGACAATATAAGCTTTTATAGTATATTCATCTTTTTGCAAGTGGTTACTAAAAGTAGCAAATTATCATCGCATCAAGTAGATTATTGATGCGATGATAATGGTCTCATAGTTAATTTATCCATTTAATTTAAAATTGCATTCATATTATCTGCGATAACCTTGTGAAAACAATACAAGGATAAGGAGTTATCTTTTTCATTTAAGCTGTCTTGAAAGTTTCAAGTTGCATATTTAGGTTGTTAGTCATAGTGTTAAGATGTTCAGCTGCTGATGCTATCTCTTCCACATTTCTAGCATTTTGTGAAGATAGTTCATTGATCTCGATTACTTGTGTTGCAATTGCTTCTACGCCCTCACCTGAGAGCTCAAAGCTTTGTACTGTTATGCCTGTTGCGTTGACTGCTTCATGCACAAGTACTACGGTCTCGTTTATCTTCTCTTCTACATTGTTAGAGATTTCAGCAAGTGCCTGAATCTCTCTTGCATTTGCATCCATATTTGCTGAAGCATTTGTGATAGACTGCATGATGACACTTATGGTAGCATTTATCTCTGTAAGTGATTTTTGGGTGCGTTCCGCAAGTTTTCTTACTTCATCGGCAACCACAGCAAAACCTCGACCATGTTCACCGGCACGGGCCGCTTCTATAGCAGCATTTAGAGCTAGAAGGTTTGTCTGATCAGCTATATCGGAAATAACATTAAGAACTTCTTTTACTTGAGTTGCCTCACCAGAGAGTCTTTCCATCTCTGTTGCAAGTTCGCTCTCTTTTACTGCACTGTCTTGGACACTAGAAGTGAGTTTGATAACTTCATTTTTTGCCTCTTCAAGGTTTTCATTTGCTCGCATGATATCCTCTTTGGAAGATAGTGCTTCGCTTACCGAACTAGCCATATCTGTTTTGATGCTCAATGCTTTTTTATTTGCTGTTTCTACTACGCTTACAGACTTTTCGACATTGGAACCAACACCAATGGCAGTTGTTGAGAGCTCATGCGCTATGGAAGCATTTTCGCTTGAAGAATTTTTTGCATCTGCAACAAGCGTATGAATAGCCGCTACAAGAGTATTTAACCCTTTAACAATTTTTCCTAGTTCATCATTTGATTCCATATCGCAAACAAGTGTCAAATCTTTTGTTTGCGCTATTGTTTGCATATGCTTTTGTAAGCTTGCAACTACTTTTGTGATGCTTGTTATGACAACAAACCCAATCATAAGAAGAACAATGACAAGGAGTGCATTTAAAATCAGTAACTTAAAAAGTGATGTTTTAGCTTGACTTATATTGTAAGCAGCATCCTTTTTAAGCTCTGTTGAAATTTTATCCTCAACAGTCTTCATAAGATCTATTTTACTTGTGATAGTTTTAAAATACTCAGCTGAATCTACGGTAAAATCTTCAGGTTTTGTTGCATTGAGCAAAATCTTTGCCATGTCATCTACTTTAGCAAAAATATCGCTAGAGGATATAGATTTAAAAGCTTGCATCATATGTTTTGAGGCTAGTAATG
>JALUXT010000143.1 GCA_027013245.1 Campylobacteraceae bacterium | reverse complement strand
GCTGGCTATTCATTTTGAGGGAAGACTAGATAAAGCTTTAGATTTATGATATAATTTTAGGAATTACTTGATGCTGACACAGATTATTGAACACTACCGTGCAAAATAAAACAAATCTATCCATCAAGCATCCCTCTTTTTAATCTAAAGAATTTTATAAAATTGCGAAGAGATAGATTTTTTTGAAAATTCTCTTTGCAAAGAATGTAATTCTTGCCAAGTTTTACCAATTATGCCCTTGCTAAAACCCATATCTATTTTTTCTCTTATGGTCTGTGTAAAATCTATAATCCTCATAAAAAGAACATAATATTGAAAACTACTTAAACTATCAAGTAAGTTAAAGGCTCTAGTGTAATCAGCGATGCACCTACCACTTTCATCATCTAACTTTATATTCCAAATCTCTTTTGCAAAATCATGTCTAAACTCTACAGAATTTTGTTTGACATGCGCAAAATCTTTTAGTAGCTGCCTTAACCCAGCTTTGCTCATAAAAGTGTGTATGTTTTCAAAATACACGCAAATTGAAAGTATAAAAATTTCTTCATAAACTATGCCTTTTTCAAACAACTCTTTTAGCGTTTTTTCCTCTATGGTTATTTGATCTTGAAGAAAACTAAGATGCTTTACTCTCCAATTCTCAGGCTCGCTTTTTACTCTTTTTTTCCACTCTATTAAAGTGGGCCTAGGGATGTTAAACTTATCTACTATAGGTTTATATGAAAATCTCATTTATCCTCCAAAAGTCGTAATGCATAATATATATGAAAAGAATTATACTATAAATAACAAAAAAATTAAAATTAAACTATTTTGATGAGTTTATTTTTGTCTTTTGCTTCTTTTTCATGTTGTCTTTTGCAAGTTTTCGCATGTCCTCAGTAGTGTCAAGTTCATCCATAATCTCAACTCCAAGAAGAGTTTCTATAGCATCCTCAAGAGTTACGATTCCCTCTGTTTGACCATAACTGTCCGTTACTAAAAACATATGTTCTTTTCTTTTTATAAACAAATCTAGTGCATAAGAAACTGGTATGTTTTCATTTATTGCAAATATCGGCTGCATCAAATTCTCTAACTTAATCTCTTGGTTTTCTATGGCTTCTTCGAAGATTTGCTTACTTAATATCACGCCAACTATATTGTCTATAGTTCCTTCAAAAATTGGAATTCTTGAAAATTTTCTAATTCCTGGTCTTTTTATGATATCTTTGATAAGTTTATTTTTTTCTAGTGCAAATATAACGCTTCTTGGTGTTAAAATTTCATTTACCTTGCTTCTATTTAAGGTTAGTATATTTTCTATATAATCTGACTCTTTTTCATCTATAACGCCTTCATTTTCACTTATCAAAGTACTTTCAAGCAACTCTTCTCTAGTTATTATATTGGCATTTTCATCTTTTGATATCTTTTTTGTTATAAACAAAGAGATGATTATAAGCGGATAAGTTATAAAAACAAAAAAGTTGATGATATAAGAAGCCAGTGGAGCTAACTCTTTATAGTACATGGCACCTATAGTTTTTGGAATGATTTCCGAGACATAAAGTATCACTAAGGTCAAAATAGCAGAAACATAAAACATATACTGAGTTCCAAAGAGCATGCTTGCTTGTGCACCTACTCCAGCAGCTCCTAGTGTATTTGCTATCGTATTTAATATAAGAATAGAAGATAAAGATACATTTAAATCTTTTTTTATCTTTTCAAGAGACTTTCCGATTTTTTTGTTTGATTTTATGATAACATTGATGTGAGACATGTTTAGCGTAAGCAATATAGCCTCAAGCATTGAACATAAAAATGAAACTCCAACGGCAAGTGCAGCGTAAATTATTAGCAGTGTCATATCTTCTTGCCTAGGTATAAGATATTGCACTGCTTATTCGACGAATAATCAGACATAATAGTGTTTTAATAACTCCTTATCATTTGGTATTAAATTTCTTTGTATTAAACTTTCCAATACTTCTTTGTCACAATCAGTATCTCCTGGCCACTCTCTTTTATAGCCATCTTTTTCGCTTTTATTTGTAGCATCAATTCCTATAAATTCAGTTTGTAAAAATATATCTCTTTTGGCATCTATATTGTTTACAACACGCCAAATAAGCATATATGGATTTGTTACATCATTTTTATCAATATCGACAAAAATCATAAGTTTTAGATGTTTTTTGAATCCTTTTAGCTCTTTATAGAGCTCTTTTATAGCTCTTTTTTTCTTTACACCAAAGACGCATATAGGAGTTTTAGTGTGAGTTTTGTATTGGTGTAATGATTCTATATCGTCAATCTTAGAACTAATTATATCAAAAAGTTCTGTATCGCTTAATATATCTTTTTTTGGATATTTAACATTATCGATTGTGCAATCAACACCTAGTTTGCCACCATAGCAAGAGTTTGGAGATGCATGGTCAAGTGCGTCACACACACCTTCGCTTATCAAAATATTTTCAACACTGACTCTATCGCAGATATAGTCACTTATGTCTTCATAATTTTCTAACTCAGGTGCATCTTCGTTTACAAAAAATGCGTGTTTTACAAAACTCATCTGCCCTACTCCCCAAAAAGCATGCATAAATTGCTTTGCATGTCCTGGATAATAAGTCTTCATTTTTGCCAGAATCAAGTTATGAAAGACACCATTTTCAGGCATCTTATAATCAATCAAATCTGGAGCAGTAGTCTTCAAAAGTGGTAAAAATATCCTTTCAGTAGCCCAAGCCATGTATTTATCTTCCAAAGGTGGTTTTCCAACAACAGTGGCTTGATAGATAGGATTCTTTTTTGTGGTTATACATGTGACATCCATTACAGGATATGGCTCTTTTAGAGTATAGTATCCAGTATGGTCACCAAATGGACCTTCAATCTCAGTTTTTAAAGGATCAACCCATCCTTCGATGACTATATCACTATCAATAGGCACATATATAGGATTTGTTTTTGATTTTACTAACGGTGCATTTTTGCCTTTTATTAATCCATAAAGCAATAGTTCAAACATGCCATTTGGCATAGGAGCTTGTCCGCACCATATATAAAGAGGGTCACCACCTATCGCGATACTAACAGGCATCTTTTCTCCTGCTTTTTTGTATTCGCTGAAAAAATGCGCACTATCTTTGTGGATTTGCCAGTGCATGCCAAGTTTGTTTTTATCGTAAACTTGAAGCCTATACATTCCAAGGTTTTGTTTTTGTCCATCTAGGCTTTGTGTATATACTTGTCCCATAGTGATAAATGGACCACCATCTTCGCTCCAAGTTTTCAAAATTGGAAAGTCATATAGGTTTATATCTTCTTTTACTACCTCTTGGCATGGAGCATTTGTTTTAACTCTTTTTGGAAAGACACTTTTAAGGCTAAAAAGCTCTTTAAACATATCAATTTTTCCAAAAAAATCAGATGGAGGCTTTAAGTGCAAGAGCTTTTTTATCTGTGCAGCAATATCGTCTGGTTCTTTTTCAAAAATCAATCTTGTAGCTTTGTAAGAGCCAAAAACATTCATCAAAACTGGTGTATGAAACTTTTTATCTAGTTTTTTACTTACAGGATTGGTAAAAAGTAAAGCCTTTGAGTCTTTCTTTTTTACTTCAATATAAGCGATATGAGCCATTTCTAAGTCAATATCTACTTCATCATCTATAACTTTCAGCAGATTTTGTTCTTTTAATAATTTAATGGTTCTTTTCATTTATTATTCTCTTATCAATTTTTTGCAAGGTTTTTATTTACAGGGAAAGAAAAAGAAGATTTTATGCTTTTGTTTGTATTTATATCTATAAAATCTTGGCTTATTAATTCTCCATTTGAAAATACAATATCTTTGATGGATATAACTTTATTTTTGCTTGGGATTGTCAAATCTATTTTTAAAAAATATGCATTCCAGCCTTTATTTTTTGGTAGCACTTTTTTATATAAAATCTCAACTTTTTTAATTTTATAGTCTTTTGCTTTATGGGTAGTTTTGGCTAAAAAAGCAGTCAATTTATTTTGCATGGAAGTTGCATTTGCGTATATGCTACTTATCAGTATTATGCTCAATAACTTCAACATCAATGACATCATCATCTACTCCTTTATTATTAAAGTTTTTATATTTATCGTTTTTGTTTACATGTAAGACTTTTCTTGCAAATAGTGTTGCAAAAAAGCTAAATTGCAACAGTAGTCCTAAAAAATCACTAAAAAACCCAGGCAATATCAGCAAAATTGCACCAAGAAGCGAAAAAGCATTTAATTTTTGAAACTCTTCTATGGATATTGTTCTATTGTTTAGCGCGGTTAAGCTCTCAAAAAAGGTATATCTAAAATTTGCTATCAAGCTAAATCCAATCATAGCAGATATGATTATCTCGCCAAATGTAGCAAAACCACCAATAGTTGAAGATATATTTGTGCTAATCATTGCTTCTAAAAATATATACAATATAAAATATATCAAGATAATATTCCTTTTAGGACTTCTTCAATCTCGTCTTTTTTTATTTGTGTTTTTTCTAATGTTTTTCTCTCTATCAATTCGACAAAACCATCTTTTAAACTTTTACCGATTATCAGTGCATAAGGAAAACCTAAAAGTTCAAAATCCTTCATCTTGAAGCCAAACCTCTCTTTTCTCTCATCAATCAAAACTTTTTTCTTATCTAGTGTTCCATAAAGCTCATTTGCAAAATTGTTTTGCTCTTCATCTTTTATGTTGGAGACGATAATATCAAGTAGATAAGGCGCTGTTTGTTTATTCCAAATGCATCCTTTTTCATCATGACTAGCTTCAATCATCACAGCGACTAGCCTACTAACTCCTATACCATAACAACCCATATAAAAAGGCTGTGCTTTTCCATTGTTGTCTAAAAATAGAGCTTCCATAGCTTTTGCGTATTTTTGACCAAGTTGGAAGATATGACCTACTTCTATGCCCTTGGTTATGCTTAGTTTTCCTTTACATTTTGGGCAAGTATCGCCTACATTTACAGTTACCAAGTCTTTATATCTTGCATCTTTAAAATTAAACATAGACACACCAATAAAATGATAGTTTTCTTCATTTGCGCCGCATATTAGATTTTTTTCTTCTTTTAATTCATGGTCTATATAAAACTCTGCGTCCTCATCAAGACCAATAGGTCCACAAAATCCTGGGTTAAATCCAGCATCTCTCACTTCATCTTCGCTTGCATCAACTAGCTCTAGTGCCCCACAAGCGTTTAAGGCTTTTGTCTCTTGCAGAGTATCGCAGCCTCTTACAAAAAATGATATGATTTTTTCACTATCTTTGTATATAGCTTTTTTTATGACTGATTTTATAGTGTAAAACTCATCTACCTTAAAAAATTCAGCTATATGTTTCATACTATCCTTTACAGGTGTTGGAGTGTAAAATTTTGCAAAATCAGCTTCAGGAGGCTCGGCGTCTGTGGTTCTCTTTGCCCTTGAGGCAGCTTCTATATTTGCTGCATATTCACAACTATCACATACTGCTATATCATCTTCGCCATTGTTGGCTAGCACCATAAACTCTTTACTTCCGCTTCCACCAATAGCCCCACTATCTGCTTCGACGGCTCTAAAATCAAGTCCAAGTCTTGTAAATATCTTGCGGTATGTGCTTTCCATCAAATCAAATTCTTGCTTTAATGATTCTTGTGAATCATGAAAACTATATCCGTCTTTCATGATAAATTCACGACCTCTTAAAAGCCCAAATCGTGGTCTTGCTTCATCTCTGAATTTTGTTGTTATTTGATATAGATGCAAAGGTAATTGTTTGTAACTTTTTACTATGTTTCTAACTATGTCAACCACCACTTCTTCGTGAGTTGGTCCTAAAACAAATTCATTGTTTTTTCTATCTTTTAGCCTTAATAGCTCTTTTCCAAATTCATCATATCTTCCACTTTGTTTCCATAAGTCAGCATTTGTTACAACGCCCATCTGAATCTCTTGGGCACCAGCTTCATCCATCTCTTCTTTTACTATATCTCTTATCTTGTCAAGAACGATTTTGCCTAAGGGCAAAAAACTATATAAGCCACTTCCGCTTTGGGTAACAAATCCACCTCTTAGTAAAAACTTGTGACTTGGTAGCGTAGCATCTTTTGGTGCATCTTTTGTTGTTGGTGCGTAGAGTTTAGAAAATCTCATTTAATTATTCCCCATCATATTGTTTTCCATTTGGTATTCACATTTGTACATATTTAATTTTTTGGCTTGGTCTTCGTGTATGTCAAAGATGTATTGCACGGCTTGTACGATAACATCAGATTCTGGTTTTTCTGCTACTTCTTTTAGTTTTATCGTTGGAGTATGTAAAAAGCCATTAAAAGCATGATGGACAATCTGTAAAATCTCTTTTTCTTGTGATTTATCGATATATCCTTTTTTGATAGCTCTTTTTATCTCATGAAGCGAACAACTCTGCGCTTTTGCTCTCATCTCTTTTATAATTGGGTCGATACAAAGAGTTTGAAGCCATTTGAAAAATTCCATAGTTGATTTGGAGATAATCGAGTAAGCTATCTTAGCTTGCTCTTCTCTTTGCGCTAAATTTTTATTTACAACCTCTTTTAAGTCATCAACTGCGTATATATTTAGATTTTTCATATCAATGGCTTCTATGTCTCTAGGAATTGCTATATCAAACCAATGTCTTTCAAACTCTTTTTCTTGCACCATCTCTTGTTTTATGATTGTGCTAGGTGCACCCGTTGCACTAAAGAGGATTTTATATCTATTTATATATTCATCCATTTTTTCATATGATGCGACACTTGCCATGTCTCCTAGTTCTTCCGCTAAAGCTTGTGCTCGTTCTATGTTTCTATTTAAAATTATAACATTGACACCACTTGCGATCAAATGTTTTGCTGCAAGTCTTCCCATCTCGCCAGCACCAATAACTAAAGCTGTGTATCCACCAAGATTTCCATATATCTCTTTAGCTTTACTAACAGCGACACTAGAGATTGATACGGAATTTTTAGATATATCTGTATTGTTTCTTACTGATGCTGCACATTTGAAAGCATGGTGCATGGCACGGCTTAGTTTTTGTTCACAAAATCCTTGTTCAAAAGAAAATTTATAAGCATCTTTTAACTGCCCAACTATTTGAGTTTCTCCGATAACTAAACTATCCAATGAAGAGATAACTGAAAAAAGATGATGAATAGCGCTATTGTCTTCATATATATCACCTCTACTCTCCAAATCATCTTTAGGAACGCCAGAGATTTTGGATAGTTCTAGAAACACATGTTTGATGGTATTATCACAATTTGTAACACTTAGCATGATTTCAACTCTGTTACATGTAGAGAGTACTATTGACTCGTTTGTGTGTTCAAAATCATTTAATTTTTGTTGAAATATTGAGCGTTTTTCAGCATCTGCTAGTGATAATTTTTCTCTAATCTCTATATCAGTATTTTTGTGAGTAAAGCTAAGAGTCAGATAGTGCATTAAAATTCTCTCTCAATCATCTCTTTTATTATCTTGCTTAAACTATTGTTGTTTTCAACGCTAATAACACTCAAAGCTTCTAAACCCAGCTTTTTTGCCATATTTATAGAGTAATCTAAACTCAAAGTTTCCCCCATATGATTTTTAATCCAAATTCTACCAGATTCATCTAAATCTTTTTTAAACAAACCAAGTAATTTTGTTTTGTCATCAATATTAAGCTTTTTATACATGTGCATATATGGAAGTGTTGTTTTGCCCTCTTTGAGATCATGCATCGAAGGTTTGCCCAATTTTGCACTATCTTGTGTGATATCTAAAACATCATCGATTATCTGAAATGCAAGACCAAGATTTTTCCCATATGTCTCATAAATTTTGATATCTTTACCGCAAAGCATCGCAGCACTTACGCTAGCTGCCTCTATAAGGGAAGCTGTTTTTTTGTAAATCATATCCATATATATTGACTCATTATCATTAAATTTTTTTGAAAGTTCAACATCAAGAAGTTCGCCAATAGATAAAAGAGCAACCGCATTTGAAATTTTGTAAGATATATTTTGAGGGAATGATGTTAAAAATGCATAGCCCGTAGAGTAGAGAATATCCCCAAGCATTATGGAAGTTTTATTTCCAAAGAGTGCATTTATAGAATCTTCGCCTCTTCTTATTAATGCATCATCTATAACATCATCATGAAGTAAACTCGCAGCGTGTATCAACTCTATGATTGCTGCTAACCTATATGCTTCCTCGCTGTCTCCTGCAATCTTCAAAACAAGTTTTGCTCTTAACCTTTTGCCTTTTGGGATTTTATGGAATAGCTCTATGATATAATCATCATTTAGTGTCCCAATCATCTCAATCATTAAAATTTCAACTTTTTCTAACAATTCATTTCCTTCACTTCTTTGGTTCTTTAAAATCAACAACAATTCTTTTTTTCTGGTCTTTTATAAAAACATCCATTGTTGCGATATTTTTATCTTTATCAAAATCTGAAAAAACAACCAAAGCGTAAGCTCTGGCATCATAGCCATCATCTCCCAAGAGTTTTATCTGCACTCTATCG
>JALUXT010000142.1 GCA_027013245.1 Campylobacteraceae bacterium | reverse complement strand
GGTAGATAAGTGCTAGTGCTGGGATGAGAAAAAGTGATAAAACTTTTACCTTTATACTTATATTAGAGAGTGAAGGCATAGATGCTCCTTTTTATTCATGTATTAGGCAAACATTATACCCCCCCCATTTAAAATAACCTGAAATATACCACTATATAGCAATATTAGAAAAACCATGACATCATGTGATTAACTTGAAAATTTAAGGAAAATTTTTAACAGATATTGATATAATTTTTTTGGTTATAAAAAGTAGACCAATTAAAGGATTTTATCATAGAATCAAATCGCATTATAACTAGATTAAAAATTTTAACATTTATACCAATTATCATCGTTAGCATTGCTTTTTTATTTCTTGTCTTAAGCTC
Source organism: Campylobacteraceae bacterium (assembly GCA_027013245.1). GTDB lineage: Bacteria > Campylobacterota > Campylobacteria > Campylobacterales > Sulfurospirillaceae > JAADIZ01. The sequence continues at coordinate 8,316 of JALUXT010000142.1, read as the reverse complement.
TTTTGAGCAACTTCAGGAGTTAAATATTTTAAAGAAAAATACTAATAAAATCAAAACAGTTTCTAAACTCGTAATTCATCTCCAACAAGAAAGAGGCTTAAGCAATGGTTATTTAGGAAGTGGTGGTAAAAATTTTGTACTTCAACTTAAAAAAGTGAGAAAAAAAGTAGATGATTACAAGAGACTAACAAATGATAAAGAACTTACATACAACAGAAGAGAGATTGACAACTTAAATATACCGATGATAGAATCATTTTTATTTTATACGAAAATAATTAAAAAACTACAGATGCAATACTTTATGATAGGTACACACATAAATGATGGATATCTTTTAAAACAGGTACAGTCATATATTTATCTTTCCTTAGCAAAAGAAGCTCTTGGGCAGATACGAGGCGCTTTTAGTGGTATTTTTTCAAAAAAGAGTAGTGTAGATAAAAAGCTTTTGTATGACGCGCTACATGCAAAAGGGATGTATGACTTATCTCTTGAACAGTTTTATGCAACAAGTTCACATGAATTTTCAAAACAACTTCACTCTATCACTGCAACTACAGAGTATGGAGGTATCGAACATGTTGTAAACAAGTACTCATCATTGCAAATGACAGATACAACTGAAAATCCACAAAGATGGTTCCAATCAAGCACCAATATTATAAACCAAATCTCTACAATAGAAAAATCACATATTGCCACTATTGATAATTATATCCAGTATAAATCCTATGCGATTAAGTGGCAAATTGTATCTCAAATTTCTTTCTTGCTTTTTATTTTCATCTTTACTTTTTGGCTTAGCCATAAATTAAAAAACAGTATTTCAAGAAGTATTGCTCTCTTAAGCCAATATAAAGATGCGGTGGACAGAAGCAGTATAGTTTCAAAAACAGATAAAGGTGGAAGAATCACTTATGCTAACGATAAGTTTTGTGCCATTTCTGGTTACAGCAGAAAAGAGCTCATCGGGAAATCCCACAACATAGTCCGCCACCCCGATATGGCAAAATCTACCTTTAAAGATATGTGGCAGACTATTTTGTCCAGGAAGCCATGGTTTGGTATTATCAAAAATAGAACAAAAAGCGGAGATTATTATATCGTAGAAGTTACCATCAATCCTATACTGAACCATAAAGGTGAAATTGAAGAGTTTATAGCTATAAGAAATGATATTACGGATGTTCTCAAACTCCATAAAGACTTGGAACATACACAAGAAGAGCTTATATATAGGATAGGAGAAATTGGCGAGACGAGAAGCCATGAAACTGGTTATCATGTTAAAAGAGTTGCAAAATATTCACAACTTTTAGCAAAGTTTTGTGGACTAAGCGAGAAAGATACACACTATCTAACAGTCGCTTCTCCCATGCATGATATTGGTAAGGTAGGCATACCTGATGAAATACTAAAAAAACCGGGAAAACTTACTACTGAGGAGTGGAAAATCATGAAGACACATGCAGACATAGGATATGAACTGTTTAAAGATTCTGATAAACCACTTCTTAAAACTGCTTCTATTATTGCTTATGAACATCATGAGAAATATGATGGTAGTGGATATCCAAGGGGATTAAAAGGAGAAAAAATCCATATATATGGACGCATTACAGCTATTTCAGATGTGTTTGATGCTTTAGGAAGTGATAGGTGTTATAAGAAAGCTTGGGATGACAAGAAGATATTTGCACTCTTAAAAGAGGGAAGAGGAAAACATTTTGACCCAAAACTTGTCGATATATTTTTTAAACATTTAGATGAATTTTTGTATATAAGAGATGCATTTAGAGAAGAAAGTGCTTATATGAAAGAGCATCAATAAAAGACAACTATTGCCATCATAAAGCTACGAAAAGTAGGAAATACCAGTTAAAATTTTACTAATACCATCTGTGATAACCTTACGAAAAAATATAAGGATAAATATATTATGAAAATAGCGATAAGTGGAGCTAGTGGATTTATAGGCTCACATGTAAGAAAAAAATTTGATAATTTTATAACTATGAATAGAAATGATAGCGAAGATGAAATATTGACTAAACTCGCAGGTGTTGATACTGTTATAAATCTGACAGGTGAGCCAATTATGCAAAAATGGGACGAACAGTGTAAAGAGATGCTATATAGCAGCAGAATAGAAAGTACAAAAAAATTAGTAAATGCTATAAATAAGAGCAAGGTAAAACAATTTATCTCCACTTCAGCAGTTGGAATTTATCCAAACGATAAAGTATGTGATGAAAGTTGCAAGGAAATATCACAAGATTTTTTAGGAATACTTTGCGAAGAGTGGGAAAAAGAAGCAAATAAATGCATAAAGCCAACTGCTATTTTTAGGCTTGGGGTTGTTTTGGGTATAGATGGCGGAGCATTTGAAGCGATACTGCCTTCTTATAAGATGGGTTTGGGCGGTGTTATAGGCAGTGTTAAGGTTATAACTAGTTGGATTGATATTGATGATTTGATAAACATGTATGGATTTGTTATCAAAGAGCGTTTAGATGGAATATTTAATGCAGTTTCTCCAAACCCAGTGAATAATCTAGTTTTTGCAAAAACATTGGGAAAAATACTGCATAGACCAACATTTTTGCCATTGCCTGCTATGATTATCAAAATGATTTATGGAGAAGGTGCTATCGTGTTAACTGGTTCAAAAGAGATATATCCAAATGCTTTGAAAAAATATGGTTTTAAATTCAAGTATTCAGATATAAACTCTTCTTTTCGCCATTTATTGGGTGCTTAAGTAACAATATTATATATGAACTCTGTTTTTAAACCAATATTTCGTATCTCTTTTATCTTTAGATTTTGTATTTGAAAGTCTTTAAAGTTTTTCAGTGAAGCTATATCATTTATGGCTAGTTGCCTAAGGACAATTCCTCGGTAAGCTTTTGCCCAATGACTTACAACTTTGCCATTTTTTATAAATTTCATCGTAATGTATGGATATGGAATTTTATAAAACTTTTCGTAAAAACCAGCTCTTAAATCTACGATAAATTCATCTTTTAACATTTTATCTAGCTCATCACTAAAATATTCTTTATAAAAATTTTCAATTTTAAAGCCTTCAAGTTTGGAGCCTTGCTTGAGTTTATAGGTGGGCAAAAAATCCCCAGCTTGCACTGGTCCAAATAAATTTGAAAAGATTATCACATTGCTATCTAAATAATTTTGATATTTTTGCTCTAGAGCGTTGTATTTTAAGTACTCGTAAGCTACACCTGTATATCTTTTTATGGCTTTACATGTAGAGGTATTTTTGATATCTATTTCACTGAGTGCTAGACACTTCTTCTCATCTTTTAAGCCAAAAAGTTTTTTTAATTCTTCTGTATCCTTTGAATTTAATATCTTTTGATATCTGTCAACTACTTCAATCCTTTTATCAAACAAATTTTTACAGCAAAAAGAATTGTTATTAATCGGTGGATTTAGTGCCAAATCACTTTTTCCTTCACTTGGCGAAAATAAAATTTTCATATGATAAACCCTATTATTTTTAAAATATTTTTCATTAATGCTACCTTGTATGTTACAAACTTAGTCAAAAACAAAAGTTTTGTGTTATTGTAGCGAAAAAGTATTGACATTAAAGTATATTTGAGCTATAATTTCACCTCACAAATTAGGTGCTGGCGTAGCTCAGTTGGTAGAGCAGCTGTCTTGTAAACAGCAGGTCGGTGGTTCAAGTCCTCTTGCCAGCTCCATTTATTTGTGAAAATGTAACAGTGCTTGACCAGATAACAATGTTAAAATATAAATGGTGAGATACTCAAGTGGCCAACGAGGGCAGACTGTAAATCTGCTGGTTTTTACCTTCGAAGGTTCGAATCCTTCTCTCACCACCATTATTTATTAACATATGCGGGAGTAGCTCAGTTGGCTAGAGCATTAGCCTTCCAAGCTGGGGGTCGCGGGTTCGAATCCCGTCTCCCGCTCCAGATTTTATTTACTGGGAGCTGTTGAATTTTTTCTGCTTTATAAAATATTACAGTTAAAGTTCACTGCTTAAATCCTTATAAAATCAATTGTTATTAATTCGTTAGCATTGTTTGGCTAAAATAAGTAGTTAATGAGCACATTGGGCTCATATGGCTCAGAGGTAGAGCACTTCCTTGGTAAGGAAGAGGTCGAGGGTTCAATTCCCTCTATGAGCTCCATAAAATTAAATTAAATAAAAATAAAATTATCCACACGGAGGAAGAAATGGCAAAGGAAAAGTATTCAAGAACAAAGCCACATGTAAATGTAGGTACAATTGGTCATGTAGATCATGGTAAAACAACTTTAACAGCTGCAATATCAGCAGTGTTAGCACAAAAAGGACTAGCAGAATTTAAAGATTTTGATGGTATCGATAATGCACCAGAAGAGAGAGAAAGAGGTATTACGATTGCTACATCTCATATAGAGTATGAAACAGAAAATCGTCATTATGCTCATGTTGACTGTCCAGGTCACGCGGATTATGTTAAAAATATGATTACAGGTGCAGCACAGATGGATGGCGCTATTCTAGTTGTTAGTGCAGCTGATGGTCCTATGCCACAAACTAGAGAGCATATTTTATTGTCTCGTCAAGTTGGTGTTCCTTATATAGTAGTATTTATGAATAAATCTGATATGGTTGATGATGAAGAATTACTAGAATTAGTAGAGATGGAAATCAGAGAATTACTTGAAGAGTATGATTTTCCAGGTGACGATACTCCAATCATTGCAGGATCTGCTCTAAAAGCGCTAGAAGAAGCAAAAGCTGGTGAAGATGGTGAATGGAGCAAGAAGATAATGGAATTAATGGCTCAAGTAGATGCTTATATTCCAACTCCAGTAAGAGAAACTGACAAACCTTATTTGATGCCTGTTGAAGATGTATTTTCAATTTCAGGTAGAGGAACTGTTGTAACTGGTAGAATAGAAAAAGGAACAGTTAAAGTTGGTGAAGAAATCGAAATCGTAGGCATCAGAGATACCCAAAAAACAATCGTAACTGGTGTTGAAATGTTCCATAAAGAAATGGATCAAGGAGAAGCTGGTGATAACTGTGGTGTACTTTTAAGAGGAACTAAGAAAGAAGATGTTGAAAGAGGTATGGTACTTTGTAAGCCAGGCTCTATAACTCCTCATACAACATTTGAAGCAGAAGTTTATATCTTAAGTAAAGAAGAAGGTGGAAGACATACTCCTTTCTTTAATAACTATAGACCACAATTTTATGTAAGAACAACAGATGTTACAGGTTCAATCACATTGCCTGAGGGTACTGAGATGGTTATGCCAGGTGACAATGTTAAGATAAATGTAGAGCTAATAACACCAATCGCGATGGACGAAGGTACAAGATTTGCTATCCGTGAAGGTGGTAGAACTGTTGGTGCTGGTGTTGTTTCTAAAATAAGCAAATAATTATATAATATAGACGAGAATTTATCTTCTCGTCTATAAAAAAAGGTATAAAAATGACAGTTAAAATTGGATTGAAATGTAGTGAATGTGGAGACATAAACTACACAACAACTAAAAACAATAAAACAATTACTGAAAAACTTGAATTGAAAAAATATAGCCCAAGGCTTAAAAAACATACAATTCATAAAGAAGTAAAATTAAAAAGTTAAGTCTCTTTGAGTCTTAACTTTATGTAGGGTAGTAGCTCCAATTGGTAGAGCGTCGGTCTCCAAAACCGAATGTTGCGGGTTCGAGTCCCTCCTGCCCTGCCACTATTTAAGGTGTATGAATGGAAAAATTAAAATTATATTATGAACAAGCCAAATCAGAGTTATCAAAAGTAATCTTTCCTACTAAGGATCAGATTAGAAATGCATTTATCTCTGTTTTTGTGGTTGTTACGGTTGTTTCATTGTTTTTAGCAATAATTGATATGATAATGTCATATACATTATCAACTATCATTTAGCAGGTTTTGTCATGTCACATAAATGGTATGCTATTCAAACTTTTGCAGGAAGTGAACAATCTGTAAGAAAAGCTATTGAAACTTTAGTTAAAGATAACGGTGTAGAAGAAAAACTAAAAAATGTTTTGGTTCCAACCGAGGATGTAATTGAAGTTAAAAATGGCGAAAAAAAGATAACTGAGAGAAGTTTGTACCCAGGCTATGCTTTTATTGAGATTGATCTTGATACTGCTCTTTGGCAACAGATACAAGCATTGCCAAAAGTTGGAAGATTTATCGGTGAGTCTAAAAGACCAACACCTTTAAGCGAAAAAGATATCAATCTTATAATCGAAAAAGTTGAAAATAGATCAGCTCCTAAACCAAAAATATTTTTTGAAGACGGAGAAAGTGTTAGAATCATCGAAGGCCCTTTTGCAAACTTTACAGGTATGGTTGAAGAGTACGATATGGAACACGGAAAATTAAGATTAAATGTTTCTATTTTTGGAAGAAGCACACCAGTAGAAATTCTCTACTCACAAGTTGAAAAGATAGTTTAAAAGTTTAAGACTGATTTCGTCTCTCTTAGCAGATTGGCAAAATCATTATAAATGATATGTAAACCCTTCTCGCCAAAGGCGTAGCTTTAGTGAGATGAATTTTACATGGGCTTTGCCCATGTAAAAGAAGAAATAAAAATGAAAGAAGGAATTATAAAATGGCTAAGAAAGTAATTGGCGAAATAAAATTACAAATTGCAGCAGCAAAAGCTAATCCATCACCTCCAGTTGGTCCAGCACTTGGACAACAAGGCGTGAATATTATGGAATTTTGTAAAGCATTTAATGAAAAAACAAAAGATATGATGGGGTATAATATCCCAGTAGTTATCACAGTATATGCAGATAGAAGTTTCACTTTTATCACAAAACAGCCACCAGCAAGTGACTTGATTAAAAAAGCAGCTGGCATAAAAAAAGGTAGTGACAACCCTTTGAAAAATAAAATTGCAAATTTAACTAAAGAACAAGTTTTATCTATAGTTGAGCAAAAAATAGCAGATCTTAATACTGATGATAGAGAAGCAGCATCTAAGATTATTGCGGGAAGTGCTAGAAGCATGGGAATAACTGTTTCAGAGTAAAAATTTGTTAAACCTTAACCACTAAGGATTAGTGGAAGCAAAAAAAATGCGGAGATAAATAATGGGAAATAAAATTAATAAAAGAATTCAAGAATTACAAAAGAAAGTAGATTTTGAAAAGACATATAAGATGGAAGAAGCTCTTGCAAATGTTAAAAATTTAGCGAGTGCAAAATTTGATGAAACAATTGAAATAGCATTGAAATTAAATGTTGATCCAAGACATGCAGACCAAATGGTAAGAGGCTCTGTAGTCCTTCCTGCTGGAACTGGTAAAAATGTTAGAGTTGCAGTTGTTGCAAAAGATGCTAAAGCTGATGAAGCAAAAGCCGCTGGTGCAGATATCGTTGGAAGTGACGAGTTAATTGCAGATATTCAAGCTGGTAAAATTGATTTTGATGTACTAATAGCTACTCCAAATATGATGGGTATGGTAGGTAAAGTTGGTAGAATCTTGGGACCAAAAGGTATCATGCCAAATCCAAAGACGGGTACGGTTACCATGGATGTTGCAAAAGCAGTGGAAAACTCAAAAGGCGGACAAGTAAACTTTAGAGTTGATAAGCAAGGTAATGTACAAGCTGGTATCGGAAAAGCTAGTTTCACAAATGAACAAATAAAAGAAAATTTTGAAACATTTATAAAAGCAATAAATAAACAAAAACCAGCAGCTTCAAAAGGTAAATATATAAAAACTGCTGCAATTTCTCTAACAATGAGTCCATCATTGTCACTTGATAACCAAGAATTGATTGATTTTAAATAAATAAATAAAGCTGCATTTTGTAGCTTTAAAAATCTTGATTGGAGATAGTCGAGGCTTAGGCTTAATTTGGAATTTTCCATCTCTGCTTGAAATCACCGGTCGGAAAGGAGAAAAATTGACAAAAAATAAAAAGATAGAAATAGTTGAAGAGTTAACTGCTAGTTTTAAAGCTTCCGACGCATTTGTTGTTTGTGATTTTAAAGGGCTAGACACTATATCAATAGAAGCATTAAGAAATGCTGCTAGAGAAGTAAATGTAAGCGTTCGTATTGCAAAAAATACTTTAGCAACAATAGCTATGAAAAATGCTGAAATCGAAGGTATTAGTCTTAAAGACACAAATATGTTTGTTTGGGGTGAAGATCAGCTAGATGTTACAAAAGTTGTAGCTAAATATGCAGAAAAAAATAAGAACTTTGCTATAAGAACTGGTTTCATTGCTGGTGAAATAGTTGACGTTGCTAAGATTGAAGCATTATCTAA
>JALUXT010000141.1 GCA_027013245.1 Campylobacteraceae bacterium | reverse complement strand
TGATAAATTGATGCTTGTTAGTGCTGGAATTTGGAACTTATTGATTGCATAAAAGATAAGCATAGCTAGAAGGATGTCCTTATTTAGAAGCTTTTAGGGTGTTGTATTTATTATGCAACACCCCCTATTCTGTATTTAGGGCTACATCTTTTAAAAAAGCCTTTAAAAAACTTACTTCTGAAAATCAAAATGCTATATTGGTTGTTATAGAAAAGTTAGCAAATGGACAAATCTTGGAAGCAAAATATAAAGACCATCTGCTCGTAGGTAATTTTAAAGGTTGTAGAGAGTGCCATGTAAAATCTGATTTGCTTCTGGTTTATAGAATAAAAGACGAGATAATGGAGCTTGCATTGGTTGAGACAGGTAGCCATTCTGCACTATTTGGTTAGAATTATAATGTACTCTTTATTCTCTAAGTTTAAGAATATGTATTTGTGATATACTATTGTAAAATTTACCAAAAGGAAGCAAGTGAAAAAATCATTTTTATCATTAGTGACAGTATCATTAGTTTTTACTGGTTGTGTAACAAAACAAATAAATGCAAAGAAAATTCTTGAAAAAAATATGATAAAGTATGATAATAGCAATCATGTTATAGGCGATAAAAATAATGCTATTAAGACTTTAATTTATGTAGAAAATGTAGAAGATAAAGATAGCAAAAAAGTCATTTTTTATGTTGATAAATTACCATACAAAGCAAAGTTTAATCTTTGTGAAGATAAAAGAGCTTATCGTGATTTTAACACTGTTGTAACAAATAAAAAAACTAGAGTAAAAACACCAATATATATTACAAGTAAAGTTGATTGTGATAGTTCTATTGGCATCAAAAGAAACAAAGATAAATTTGAAGTTACTATAAATTTTAATTTATTCAATGGTTTTAAAGTTGGGAAAATAGATGGATTAGACAAATTATTACCTTATAAAACTCATTTTAAAGTAAGCTCTTTATTATTCAAAGATAATAAAGAAAAACAGATAATTTCAAGGGGCATTAACGAGTTTACATATTTTCAATTTTTAAAATAGAAAAATTAATTGAGGCACAAAACCATCTTTTAAATAGAAAATAAACCTTTGATAAAAGAGTAAGCTCCTTAAATATAATACACAAAATAGCCCCTTTTTCCTTATACGACACTCTCTACAATCTTTGAAATTACCAACCAACAAATGGTCTTTGTGCTTTATTTCTAAAGTTTGTCCATTGGCTAGTTTTTCAATAACTTCCAATGTATGATTTTGATTTCTAGAAGAGAGTTTTTTAAAGCTCATGCCATATTGCTTAAGTCTAGCACATGATGGCAATAGCATGCAAAGCAAGTGTTAATGCCTAAAGTAGTATAATTTTTTGAGGTTAGTATAAATCACAAAAGTAAAAGGCTAGGGAGAAATTAAATGTTATGCGGTATAGATGAAGCTGGGCGTGGGTGTATTGCTGGTCCTCTTGTTGTGGCTGGGGTTGTTTTGGAAACTGCGATTGATGGCTTGGTTGATTCAAAAATTTTAAGTGAAAAAAAGAGAAATCTCCTTTTTGACATCATCAAAGAAAATGCCCGATACAAAATCATATTTTGCGATAATGATATGGTAGATGACAAGGGGCTTAGTTTTTGTTTAGGTTATGCTATCAAGGAGATAAAAGAGCATTTCAAAACTTGTGAAATTTTGATGGATGGCAATTGCTCGTTTGGAGTGAGTGGCATTAAAACTATGATAAAAGCAGATGCAAAAGTGTCTGAAGTTAGTGCAGCTAGTATCCTAGCAAAAGTCAGTCGCGATACTTACATGTATAAAATCTGTGATGATTTTCCAAACTACTCTTTTGATAAACACAAAGGCTATGGAACAGCTCTACATGTAGAGGAGGTAAAGAAGTTTGGGTACTCAAGCGTTCACAGAAAAAGCTTCAAGATTAAGAGTTTAAGAGAGCCTAATCTGTTTTTGTGATATAGTTAAGAATAAAAGGAGTTGAAGTGGAAATTATAACTTGGGTTTTTATCATTACATCAGCTGTACTTATCTTGACTCCTGGTCAAGATATGATTTTAGTTATGTCGCGCTCTATCGCACAAGGACCAAAAGCTGGGATTGTAACTGCATTTGGTGTAAGTATCGGATTATTGGGTCACACACTATTGGCAACACTAGGTTTGGGTGCTCTATTGTTAGCATCTGAGTTTTTGTTTAATATCGTCAAATTTATAGGTGCAGGGTACCTCATCTATATAGGATATCAACTTTTTACAAGTAGAAATCATGCGCTTGATATGAAAAATCTACCGACTATATCTTATAAGAGAATGTTTATGCAGGGTTTGGTATCAAACATAACAAACCCAAAAGTCGCTATATTCTATTTTTCTTATTTACCACAGTTTGTGATACCAAATGACGAAAACCAAGCCACACAGCTTCTCATACTTGGTTGTACATTTGCTACGATAACATTTCTCATCAAAGGTCCGATAGGATTTATATCTGGACTTCTATCTTTTTGGATAAAAACAAGACCGATGGTTTTGCAATATATTCACAAAACTAGCGGAGTAATCTTGATAGCTCTAGGCTTAAGGCTTGCTTTAGAAAAGAGAGCCTAATGATTGAAAAGTTTAGCTCTACATGTAAGTGAGATACAAAAGTTTGGTTATTTAAAGATATATAGAAAAAACTTTAAGATAGAATCTTTGACCCGGCCTGCTTTGTTTTAGAGAATTTGTGATAAAATGTGCCAAGAGGAGATTTCATGAAAAAAATCAGAGATTTTTTTGTGTATATCATTTTTGGAGACAAAAAGATAAAATTTTTTAATCATGTAAAAAATGTTTTCAAAGAAGATATCTTTTTTCTAAGCATTCATATAGATTTTTTATCGATTTTATATTTCTTGGGAAGATGGCTTCCTTTTGCTATCGCTGTTGGCATCACAACTGGTGTAGTCGCCTCTCTTATGGATGTCGCCGTTGTTTTTATAAATGGCTATCTCTCAACAAATATCATCTTTCTTTTTGTGTTTCCGCTGATAGTTTCAATCATCACTGGGCAAGTTATAAAAAATAGTCCTGAAGTCGGGGGTCCTGGCATTGGATTTTCAATTTTACATCTGCAAAATAAAAAATACTTAAAAGTTAAATCTATTATTTTAAAACTATTTATATCTATTCTTACGCTCTCAGGAGGATTTATAGCTGGTCGTGAGGGACCATCTTTTTTCCTTGGAATCGGAATAGGAGAATGGATAGGAAAATCTTACGGCTTTGGTAAAAAATTCAAAGATACACTAGGACTTATAGGTGGAGGTGCCTTTACAGGTGCTCTTTTGAAAGCGCCTCTTGGAAGCTCAATTTTTGCGATGGAGCTTAAAAATATGTATGATTTTAATTATCGCCCATTTGCACCTATGATTGTAGCATCTATAGTGAGCTACCTAACTTTTACTTTTTTCAGAGGAAACCATGCTTTTATACAACTCTCTAGCAAGCCTATTTGGACACTTCCAAGCATACCATATATCATCGGCATGGGTCTATTTATCTCTTTTGTGCTGTATATCTACACTATAGTTTTTCACTTTAGTACAAAAATTTCCAGCATCATACACGCAAATAGAAAACCAGTCATCGGCACTATACTGGCGATTCCTGTCATGATTGGCTTATATATGGTAGTCAACGATGTGGATATACTTTCAGCTCCGGTAAATATGAGAATTTTATCAAAGATGGCTCAAGTCTCTTATCCTATCTATATCGATGCTACTATAATCGTGTGCACTATCATAATCACAAGCTTAACTCAAGGATTTGGGATTCCAGGCGGTTTGATTTTACCGGTTTTGATTATAGGAGCGGCCTCGGGCAATATATTTGGACATATTTTCCCTAGCCAGTTAGTCATGTTTACACTAGCGGGCATGGGAGCAGCCCTTTCAGCAGCTGCAAAAACTCCGCTTGCTGCTATTGTTATGATAACAGAGATGAGTCATGACGATGTAGTAATCCCCATGACTGCAGCTGTGATTACTAGCTATCTAACTAGTTTTGGATACAACTTGTACCTTGGGCAAGAGACAAAATTTATAAATAAATTAAAAAACTTTAATTCTTAAAATTCACTACAACCATACCACAGTAAGTTTTCTTTTTATATATCTCTATTCTAAATTGACTCTTGTTATAATCCATCGAATAATATTTATTTATATCTTTTTTGCGTATTTTTATCGCATTTTCATTATAAACATTTCGCTTTGAAAAGCCTATAACATTTATGCGGTATTTCGAGTTTGCTCTTGTTGAAAAACTACCTTTTACATCTACTATCGAAGCAATCTTTGCATTATATTTTTTACCATCAATTCTCATAGGCAAAGTTTCAAGACATTTTTCTTGTTTTTTATAATCAGGAGATAAAGAACTAAGCAAAATATTGCCAACCATTATGTCAAAATGCCCTCTTCTTTTTACTAATGCTAGCAGTGGGTCTTTACCTTTGATTTGATTTTTTCTTCTTTTGAGGGGGAAGTATTTCAAATATCTTCTTACATCATTTAAACTTGTGATCGTATTGTTGTTTATAGTTGCGGTACCATAGTTGGCTAGCACTTTTTTTACAGATTTCGGGGTTAGCTTAAAATCTCTTGTATATTCAATCCCCATCTGTTTCATAAACCCCTCTATCGCTCGAAGTTGATAAAACACCTTTTTATATAGTGGCTTTATATTTTTACTAGTTTCTATCGCAAATGCCGGTTTATTTTGATTTATCGCATAGTATGTTAAAGATAATCGCATCGCCTTGTCTTTCAGCCTAGTCTGGGTATTTTTAATATGGAATAGATGGTATTTTTTCATTAGATGATTATTAAGTTGATTTGCAACTTTAGTAGCAATCTCTTTAAGATTTCCAAATTTCTTGCTTTTGACACTATCTTGATCGATTATGCACGCTTGTCCCCATGCTTGAGGGTTGAAAGTTTTATTTTCCCAAGCTTCACGATAAAATCCGTGTCCATCGTGAAGATTTAATATCAAATCAACTTTTGGATTTGTGATTATCTTTTTGATATCTCTTACGATTTTAAAATCTTTATCATTTTTTTTGATATAAGCAAATTTTCGGTTCATATCACCATACAAACCTCTACTATTTGTCACATCGCTGTCAAAATTCAGATTTGGAATAACCCAAAGAGAGCCTTTTGTTATCTTATAGTGAGTCACCAAAACAGATGGAGCAAAATATGCCCCTGGTTCGTTGCCATGGATGCCACCAATCACAAGCAAGCGATTACTAAGAATGCTTCCATTTTTTTTATAAAGTGAAAAGTGCCTTATAGCTCCAAAAGATGAACTAAGAAGCAAAAATAAAATCATAAATATTCTACTCATTTTAGTGTTCCTAATATTAAATTTAGTTTGTATTGTATCAAAATATATTTAATTTTTTAAACAAAAACTTGATAAAATAATGCAAGGAGCCAAAAATGAGAATAAAAACCGAACAAACCATGGTATTAGTTGTGGATATTCAAGAAAAATTGTTTCCATACATGAATCAAAAAGATATCTTGTTGGAAAACTGTGTTAAGCTCATAAAAGGCTTAAAATTACTAAATATTACTTTTGTTTTAAATGAACAATACCCAAAAGGCATAGGAGCCACAATATCCGAGATAAAAGAGCTAATCCCAAAAAATAAAGTATATGAAAAATTCACATTTAGTTGTTGTAAAACAGAGCCAACAAAAGATGCTATAAAAAAAATCGACAAAAGATTTGTCATAGTTTTTGGTATAGAAGCTCATGTTTGTGTTTTGCAAAGTGTGCTTGATTTGATTGAACTTGGTTACACACCTATTGTCATAAGCGACTGTATAAGCTCAAGAAAACAAAGTGATAAAGAAGTTGCACTTTTGCGGATGTCTCAATCAGGTGCCATCATATCTAGTTGCGAATCTATACTTTTTGAATTGTGTGTTAGCTCTAAAAATGAGGTTTTTAAAGATATAAGCAAACTTATAAAATAAGCACCTAGACATTGAGATAAAACATTAGGATTATAACATCATAGAGATTTTTTTAATCTAAGAACAAGTAAAATTAGTTATTATTTCGAAGTCTCGAAGGGCGTTCATGATGGCAAATTCATTTGCTTTTTTCAAATCATTTTCATTCAAATCTTTTTCTATTAAATATCCATTTTTCAGCATTCTTGCTCTAGTAGTTCCTCTTAAAAGTGGAGATTTTGGAGTCAACCAAATACCATCTATACTCAAAGCGATATTAGCTATACTCGTATCACACAAAAGAGTGTTTTTAACTATAATAATATCATCATATTTTTCATCAAAAAGTTGATTTAATTCTTTTCTATTGCTATATTTGTAATCATATTTTATATCGGAATACACAATCTTAAAGCTCTTTAACTCTTTCTTAATGTACTCTTTACATATAAAGCTTTTTATATCACCTGCATAATCAATTTTTAATCTAAACTCACCAATTTTTGGCAAATTAAAATTACAATTTTTCAACTCTAATTTATCAGTAAATCCGAAGAATTTTCTCGTATAATCCACCCTCTGTTGATGATATTCTAAATTTAGTAGCTTTCCATTTCTAACCTTTATTGTTTCAAAAAAATGGCACATAAACTTTATCTTTCATTTCTTGATATTCTAAAACTTCATTGCTATCGCAAGTGATGCCTCCGCCACTCTTAAAGACATATTTTTTATCTTGTTTTTCTATAAATCTTATCATAACAGCACTATCAAAATTTTCTCCATCGAAATAGCCAAAGATACCCGTGAAAAACCCTCTATCGTAATTTTCTATTTTTTTTATGATACTAACTGTTTTATTTTTTGGTGTTCCTGTAATTGAGCCTGCTGGAATCATTTTTGCTATGATATTTCCTAGAGAATTTTGCCAATTTTCACTCAAATCGCCTGTGATTTTTGAGCTTACTTGTAAAAGTTCTTTCTCACCAGCATTTATTTTATCTATATATCTAAATTTTTCTACATTTATATTTTTTGCAACCATTCCCAAATCATTTCTAAGCAAATCAACAGCCATCACATGTTCACTCATCTCTTTTGCATTTGCCAAAATTTTTTCTTTTGCGCTTTTAATATTCGCATCAATCGTACCTTTCATAGGGTATGTACTGATTTGATTATTTTTGATTTTTACGAATCGTTCAGGAGAAAAACAGATAAATTTATCTTTTATGTATAATTTAAAAGGAGCATTAGAGTTGTGAAAAATCTCTTCTAAATTTATATTTCCAATAAGTTTTGTTTCAAATGTAAGGTTTAAAAGATAGGTATTACCTTTTTTTATTTCATCTTTTACTTTTTGCAAAGATTTTTTATATGTATTAAAATCTACAAAGATTTTTTCTTTAATGTCAAAACTACATGCAAAACTTTTTATTTTATAATTTTGAAAATTTTCAAGTTTAAAAAATATGTTTTCATCTTCTAAAAAATATTTTTTACCTTCAAAATCTATGGCAAAAAATATAGGTTTTTTTTGTGTGCCATATTCATTTAGAGTCTCTATAAATTTTTTATTTATTTCCAATCAATTTCTCCAAAACAGTCATCCTCGCAGCAACACCATTTTTGACTTATTCTAGTATTTTACTGCCTAGTAAAGCCTTTATGCAAAAACAATTCAACATCTAAGAGGAATGATACAACAATCAAATTTAAAAAAGCCTTTTCAAACCCCACAAATGTTATAATTATATATCAACAACAACATTACAAAAATAGCAAAATTGAGATACAATATCAGCAATATAAGCTCACATAAAAAGGAGAATTATGCACATCGTTTTAGCAACCAACAATATAGGTAAGATAAAAGAATTCAAAGCATATATGGATGAAGATATAGTTCAGCCCTTTAGCGAAGTTCTAGAGCCTTTTAAAATCATAGAAGATGGTGATAGCTTCAAAAAAAATGCTTTGATAAAAGCAAAAGCTGTATATGAAAAACTTGACGACAAAAACATAGTAGTGATAGCAGATGATAGCGGTATCAGCGTAAATGCCTTTGGTGGAAAACCAGGAATACACAGTGCAAGATATGCAGGAATTAACGCCACAAGTGAGCAAAATCTTGATAAACTCATAAAAAACTTAAAAGATAACAATCTAAATTTCACTCCCGCTTTTTACACTGCGGCTATAGCTATTGTTTGCAAAAAAGGTGAATTTTGTGTGCATGGCTGGATGTATGGAAATGTGATAAATGAAAAAAGAGGAACAAAAGGCTTTGGTTATGACCCGATATTTATCCCTTTAGGATATGATAAGACACTAGGTGAATTAGGTGATATCGTGAAAAAAGAGCTTTCACACCGTTCACATGCCTTAGAATTAGCAAAAATCATTTTAAAAAGTTTTAAATAGAATATAGGGGTCAGGGTTAAACTTTTAACTTTTTAAAAAGTTAAAAGTTTAACCCTGACCCCTTTTTAGGAGGAAATATGGCAAAAGTATTGATTATTGGAGCTGGTGGAGTTAGTCGGGTTGCTACTAAAAAGTGTGCCATGAATAGTGAAGTTTTTAGTGAGATAACACTAGCTAGTAGAACGAAATCTAAATGCGACAAAATAGCAAAAGAGATAAAAGACACTCTACATGTAGAGATAAAAACTTTTAGGGTTGATGCGGATCATGTAGATGAACTTGTCACTTTGATTGAAAAGGTGAAGCCTGATT
>JALUXT010000140.1 GCA_027013245.1 Campylobacteraceae bacterium | reverse complement strand
CAATATATAATTTTTTTGACAATTTTATACCTTAGAGAATGTGTATTTCATACATATAATCATCATCACCTAGTGCATACTTAACTTCTCTTAGATATACGCTTTGGTCTTTTTCTTCAAAATATTCAACTAAAGCCACCAAATCTTTATGAGAATTTTCTTTATCAAAATAAAATATCTTTTGTCCCTCTTTTTGAACAACTTCTACTATCTTTTCTAATTTTATACTTTTTGGTTTGCTTTCAAGATTAACTCTTGCTAATTTTAATTCCATCATTTACCTTCTTTATTTAACAAAATTATGCCCATCTATGGACATAGAATTCATGGTATTTTATCTTTATTTGTATAAATTGCTTATTAAAACAAAAAATGCACCTTGAATAAATGAAACTTTTTAGATATAATTATCTTCTTCAGACTCGCAATAATTTAAAACTATATTTTGATTTGATTAATGTTGCGATAAAAATATTGGCATATTCGTATGTCTAAAAAAGAGGTATAAATTGAGTAAAATATTAGATATTATCGAATCTATTGCAAACGAAAAAGGACTAAGCATAGATGAAGTAAAAGATGCTGTTAAAATTTCTTTAGTAAACACTGCAAAAAGAGTTTATGGGCAAGAATACGAATATGGTGCAGAAATAAACATAGAAACAAAGAATTTAAAGCTTTATCAAAAAGTCATAGTATTAAAAGATGATGCCCAAGAGCTAAGCAAAGAAAATGAAAATTATATATCTCTAAAAGCTGCAAAAGAAGTTGACCCTGATATCGAAGTTGGTGATGAATTGACTTATGAACTTCCTTTAGATAATCTGGGCAGAACTGCGGCAGCTACACTTCATCGTGAGCTAGAATTTCATGTGCAAAGACTTTTAGAAGCTAAAATATTTGATAGATATAAGAGCATGGTTGGGCGTCGGGTTTTTGGCTCTGTTGTTAGAGTAGATCATGAAGAAAATACCTTTATAGAAGTAAATGAAGTAAGAGCGATTATGCCAAGAAAAAGCCGAATTAAAGGTGAAAAATTTAAAGTAGGCGATGTTGTAAAAGCTGTGATTAGAAAAGTGTTTATAGACAAAGTTCAAGGAATTGTGGTTGAGCTTTCAAGAACTAGTCCAAAATTTTTAGAAGCACTTTTACATATGGAAGTTCCTGAGATAAAAGATGAGATGATTGAGATAAATGCATCAGCAAGGATACCAGGTGAGAGAGCCAAAGTTGCACTTACCTCACTTCATCCAAACATAGACGCAGTTGGAGCAACAGTTGGAACTAGGGGTGTGAGAATAAATGCAGTAAGCCAAGAGTTACACGGTGAAAATATAGATTGTATCGAGTACTCAACAATTCCAGAGATATTTATATCAAGAGCACTTAGCCCAGCCATCATATCAAATGTAAAAATAGTCGGTGAAAACAAAGCTGCTGTAACACTGCAAGCCGATCAAAAATCAAAAGCGATAGGAAAAAGTGGTATAAATATACGCTTAACTTCTATGCTTACTGGCTATGAAATAGAGTTAGTAGAGCTAGAAGGATCTTCAAGCTCGGAAGGTGAATCTAAAGATCCAAATGCACTTAAAAACTTATTTGGAAGTTAATACCAAATCAAACAATAAGCCTTACATGTAAGGTTTATTGTGTCTTTTTCTCCACATATGTTGCACCCTCATGAACTTTTTCTTTAGTCCAGTTTGCTCCTGTTTTTGTATCTTGTTTTATACCATTCCAGGTTGCACACCCTGATACTGCTATGAGCAAAAAAATTGTAATTAAATATCTCATAAAATTTCCTTTATCATTTTGTAAATGGGTTTAATTTCAAGAGCACTAAATCGGCTATGATATTGCCAAGAAGTGTCAAGAAAGCAGAAATTATCAAGATACCCATGATGACTGGATAATCTCTGCTTAATGCACTTTGATAGAACAATAAACCCATGCCATTGATAGAAAAAATAGATTCCAAAATCACACTTCCACCTATGAGTCCAGGAAGAGAAAGGCCTAATATAGTCACAATTGGGGGCGAAAGATTTGGCAACAAATATCTCCAAAACAGATCTTTTTTACTAATTCCTCTAGTCTTTGCATAAAATATATAATCACTCTTTAAAATATTTATACTCAAGCTTCTAACATACATAATCAAACTACCAACTCCACCAAAAACCATAACAAAGATAGGCAAAACCAGATGCCAAGCCTCATCCAAAATATACGCAAAGCCTTCTGTTTTAAAAGGTGAATGCAATCCTGAGATAGGAAATATTTTGTATTTTACAGCAAAAATCATAACCAAAAGTAAAGCAAGATAAAACGATGGCATAGCATAACTCACGAGTGAAAAGTTTTTGGAAATCGTGTCGTATTTTGTGTTTTGTTTAAAAGCTGATTTGATACCAAAATAAATAGATATAACAAAAACTAAAATCATGCTTACGATATTCATAATAAGTGTTATAGATATGCGAGATAAAATTTCATCTTTTACCATTTTTCCACTAGCAAAAGATATACCAAAATCAAAGTGAATCAAAGCATTAGCCCAAGAAAAAAATTGCATACTTAAAGATTTATCCAAACCATAGACTTTTTTTAACTGTTCTATCGCTTCAGGAGTTATATTTGGGTTTAATTCGCCACTTGCAAAAAAAGAGTTTGGTGCTAAATGAATAGCACCAAATGAAATGATGGAGATTATAAAAAGCATCAGCACTACATATGAAATCTTTTGTAGTGCTAATTTAGCCATTATTTATTTTTATCCCATGTTAAAACAGTATGACCTTCTTCGTCTTTATCATCCATACCCATACCCATGATATTATAACCGGCATCGACATAATGTACTTCTCCCGTTACGCCACTTGAAAGATCACTCAATAGATACATTCCACTATTTCCAACTTGGTCGGTAGTTACATTTTTTTGTAGTGGTGCATTGTGTTCATTCCATTTTAAAATCATTCTAAAATCGCCTATTCCACTGGCTGCTAGAGTTTTAATAGGTCCTGCACTTATAGCATTTACTCTCACTTGTTTCGCTCTAGCACAATCAACTGCTAGGTATCTGACACTAGATTCTAGAGCTGCTTTTGCAACACCCATGACATTGTAGTGAGGTATGTATTTTGGTCCGCCTAGGTAAGTAAGTGTCAAAACAGATCCGCCAAGGCTCATGACTGGCATAACTGCTCTTGTGAGTGCTATAAGTGAGTAAACAGAAGTTCCCATGGCCATATCAAAAGCTTCTCTTGTAGTTTCAAGAAATGGATTCGAGAGTGCTTCACGAGGAGCAAAAGCAACAGAATGTACAACAAAATCAATCTCACCAAAATCTTCTTTTAAAGATGCTGTTAAAGACGCCAAATGTCCGTTATTATTAACATCTAGTTCATACACTTTATCGCTACCAAATTCACTAGCGATTGGATCTACTCTTTTTTTAAGTTGTTCATTTAAAAATGTAAATGCAAGCTCTGCACCTTGTTCCCTACATGCTTTTGCTATACCATATGCTATAGATTTATTGTTAGCAATCCCTACTATTAAGCCTTTTTTACCCTTCATTACCATATCTTCTCTCCCTTATAAATTATCTGCAATTTCAATCATTTTTGAAAAATCATCTTTATCCCAACTAGCAGTTCCTACTAGCACGCCATCGCAATTTTCTATGCCCAATATCTCTTTTGTATTTGCAACTTTTACGCTACCGCCATACAATAAAGGAGCTTTTATCTTAACTCTTAACATATTTAACACTTCTTTTATGTCTTCTTGGCTTGCACTTAGCCCTGTGCCTATCGCCCAAACTGGCTCATAAGCAACTATCAAATCTTCATAATCTATATCAATTCCATCAAATTGATCCCAGATATAAGACATAACCGCTTCGATACCTTGTTCTCTGACCTCTTTAGGCTCGCCTACGCAATAGACAATTTCACACTCTTTTTGCTTTGCAAAATCAAATTTTTTAAGTATCTCTTTTTGACTCTCTCCTAATACATGTCTTCTCTCAGAGTGTCCAATAAGTACAGAATCAATCTCAAACTCTTCTAGTTGAGAAAATCCGATCTCTCCCGTAATCGAGCCACTATCAACTGGATAAAAATTTTGCACGCCTTGTCTTATATTTGGTCTTAAATCATAATTATTTAGTGCAGTATATGGAGGAAAAATTCTCACCTCACTAAAATAGTCTTTGCCATTTATAAAATCCATAAACTCTTTTGTGCTTTGCCTATTGTGATTTGTTTTAAAATTAGATGCTATTATCAATCTTCATCCTTATTGTAAAGTGGTTTGACACCAGGAAGTTCTTTTCCCTCTATTAACTCCAAACTAGCTCCACCACCAGTCGATATAAACGCCATATCATCTGCGTCACCTGAACGAGCTACTACATCAGCAGTATCTCCACCACCAACAACTGTAGTAGCATGTGCTTCAGCGATAGTATGCGACATTTGTGTGCTTCCTCTTGAGAATTTTGGTATCTCAAAAACACCCATCGGTCCATTCCAAAGTATAGTCTGGGCATCATTTAGAGCTTCTCGAAAAAGCCTCGTAGTTGCTGGTCCTATATCTAATCCCATCCAACCTTTTGGTATCTCTTGAGTTGTGACAAATTTCATGGTTGAATCTTGCGAACAAGTTTGAGCCGCTACAACATCTACAGGAAGATATAGTTTAACACCTAATTCTCTTGCTCTTTTCATGACCAGGTCTGCTTCTTCGACCAAATCTTCCTCAACTAGAGAATTTCCTATATCCATGCCTTGGGCTTTTAAAAAAGTAAAAGCCATACCTCCACCTATAAGAAGTTTATCAACTCTTGGCAATAAATTTCTCAAAGCTTGTAGTTTTCCGCTAACTTTACTACCTCCAACAACTGCGATAAAGGGGCGAGAAGGATTTTTTAGTAAATTTCTAGAAAAGTTTATCTCCTTTAAAAGCAAAAATCCAGCTGCACTATGATCTTCATCGAAAAAGTTTGTTATAGCTTCTACAGAAGCATGGGCTCTGTGACAAACACCAAATGCATCGTTAATATAGATTTCTCCTAAATCTGCTAATTTTTTTGCAAATTCTGGGTCATTTTTCGTTTCACCTTTTTCAAATCTTAAATTTTCCAAAAGTAAAACTTCACCATTTTTAAGATTTTTTGCTTTTTCCATTGTGTCGCTACCAAGTACATCATGGGAAAGTTCAACATCTGGAACAAGTAACCTTGTGAGCCTTTTCCAAACTATTTTCATCGATAATTTTTCATCATAATTTCCACCGGGTCGCCCTAGGTGACTAGCTAGTATAACAGCACAATTATGGTCCAAGCAATACTTAATAGTTGGGATTGCTGATTTAATTCTTCTATCATCAGTGATATTTAAAAAATCATCTAAAGGTACATTGAAATCACACCTGATAAAAACCCTTTTCCCTTCTATGTCTATATCTCGGACTGATCTTACCATCTTTTAACCTTTGCTTACATGTAAGGCCATATCTATCAATCTGGAAGAGTAGCCCCACTCGTTATCATACCAAGACATCACCTTTACCATGTTGCCGCATACAACTTGAGTCAAATCAGCAGCCACAAAAGAACTATAAGTCGAGCCTTGAAAATCTTGTGATACTCTTTTCTCAACATCAAAACCCAGTAAGCCTTTCAACTCTCCTTCTGATTTTGATTTAAAAAGTGCGTTTAACTCTTCTATACTTGTTTCTTTTTTAACAAGTACATTTAAATCAACCATAGATACATTTGGCACTGGAACTCTTGCACTTTGCCCATGTAGCCTACCTTGAAGCTGTGGCAACACCAAGCCTATGGCTTTAGCTGCACCAGTTGTTGTTGGTATGATATTGACAGCTGCCGCTCTAGCTCGTCTTGGGTCTTTACTTTTAGCGTCTATAAGACTTTGTCCATTTGTATAAGCATGTATAGTTGTCATCAAGCCTTTATCTATGCCAAACGCATCATCTATCACCTTTGCAACTGGGCCTAGGCAATTTGTAGTGCAACTTGCATTTGAGACTATGGATTGACCTGCATATTTGTCTTCATTTACACCAATAACAAATGTAGGAGTATCATCTTTTGCTGGGGCAGACATGACAACTTTTGGAACTCCATTGTCGATAAAAACTTGTGCTTTTTCTTGTGTCAAGAAAGCACCAGTACACTCAAGAACAGCATCCACGCCATAGTCTGAAAAGTTCAATTCACTTGGATTTCTAGTTGAAAACATCTTTACTCTTGAAGTACCCATTTGCATATAATCATCTTCTAAAATCTCGACAGGTCCGTCAAAAACGCCATGCACGCTATCATACTTAAACAATTGTTTTGTCATCTCTCTTGTTGCTGTATCATTGATGCAAACAAGTTCCACATCATCTCTTGAGCTGATTATCCTAGCAACACACCGTCCAATCCTACCAAATCCATTTATAGCAATTTTTAGAGCCATAGTTATTCCTTTTGCATATGTAATAAATTCCAATATTTTATCTAAAAGGAGATATAAAATAGTTTAAGGAGCTGTGATATCTAATTGTAATGGTTGAAGGTAGCTAGTAAATTTCCGCTAAGTAATTTTTTGACTACCCTATTTTGTTATACTTCTTGTAATTTTTTTCTTAAAAATGCATTGATAAGTGTTTGATATGGAACTTTTTGTTCACTTGCAAGTTTTTTAGAACATAGGGTCAAGTATTGGGGATAAAAGTTATTCCCAATACTTGAAATGATCAATTAATATATATTTGACAGTCTCAAATAAGCACAAAGGTGATACGATACTTGCCAATAAATAGTTTGGATACACAAAGATGTCGTTATTAATAAAGAGTCTACTCGGGGCAATTACTGTTGTTATTATTGATTTTTTGGCGAAAACCAAGTATTTTTATATTGCCGGACTTGCTCCTCTTTTTCCTACTTTTGCTATTATTGCGCACTACATAGTAGGGAAGGAGCATAATACCTCAGACTTGCAAAAAACAGTCTTGTTTGGTATTTGTGCACTTATTCCCTATTTTATTTATTTGCTTTCAGTTTATATTTTGTGTACAAAATTATCATTAATACATACAATTATAATCTCGACTGTGGCATGGGTATTGACCGCCATAGTACTTTTATTATTGTGGAAATAAAATAATATCACAGATAAAAAAGGTGATAGGCTCCCTTAAATCAATTCTACTATCTTTTTAGGTCTTCCTCTAGGATTTATGGTTGATTCTATGTTATATTTTTGTGCTATATTATTAACCCAATCATCTTGACCATAAGGACTTTGCCTTTGAATTGAATTTTCAATGTTCTTTTTGCTTTTTTTATTCAAAACTTCTTTTTTAATCTCTTCCCAATTTTCTGGTAATTCTATCGGCAGTTCATCAACAATGTCATTGATTTCACTATTTGATGATACAAATTTCCATTGTTTTAGTTTTGCTCTTTGTGGGTTTTGTTCCACATAGTTTAGTAATGTTAAAAAGTAATTATTTCTTTGAACTATAAAGCTTTTATATCTTCCTTGCCAAAGATGGCCAGAAGTTTTGTATGTTTTATTATAATATCTCACATAACTTGTAAGTAGCCATTGCATGTATTTACTTAAATCTTCTGCTTCATTTGGTTCTATGATGAAATGAAAATGATTTGGCATCAACACAAAGCCATATAGCTTTACATCTATCATTTTTTTAGCTTCTGTCATGAGTTTGATGAATATTTCATAATCTTTTGTATTGTGAAATATTTCTGCTCTTCTATTCCCTCTATTGATAATATGGTATATCTCACCACCTGCTAAGCCTCTAGCAATTCTTGGCATATTAGTTCCTTTTTATAAGTAGCTTACCTAGGGATTATATATCAATGTTTCTTAAAAGTAGCCTGTCCCCTTTAATTTTTAATTGTCCCCTTTAATCCCCCTTTAATTCAGCGTGTCCCCTTTAATTTCACGAAGTGTGCTCAGCGCAACCGTTGTTCGGGCCTGCGTAGCGGGCACGAACAACGGTTGAATAGAACCATAAATTTCCGCTAGGTAATTTATTGCGTTCCTATGTTTTGTTGTATCTGAACTTCTATGATGGCTTATTCTGGTTGAAAATACTCAGTATAAAAATTGTATTTTTATTTAAATTTATCTCATAATTGATAGTATATGTTTTAAATGTCATATCTCTAACATTTTCATCATCAAAATAAAATGATGGTCTATATTTATACGGAAAATTTGGGATTTGATTGATTTGTATATTCAAATCTTGTTTGAATTTTCTACTTGCGGTTATTTTGTCTTTAGCAATGTGTTTTAAAATAACAAGCAGTTCTTTTTGATACTCTTCAGTCCTTATAATTTTCATTAATTATTTTCAAGTTCTTGAAAAAATAATTCTATTTCAGCATCTGATTCTTCTTGTGTTAAGAGTCTCATTTTACCATTTTGAACATCATTTCTAATTTGATGTAATTTCTTTTTTCTCTCATAAAAGTATGGGTCATATTCTAAGTTTTTATCTTTCGTTATAGTTATACTGTCATTGTGATTATTAACATAACTCATAAAATCATTAACGTAATCATCTTGGATTTGTATTGCCATAGTTTGCATAATATACTCCAATATTTATTTAAGTATATTATAGCAAAACTTAAGTAAAACTCACTTTTTGTTGTTCGTAGCGTAGCGTAGAACGAATCAAAAAGCAGGTGGCACACGCTAGTGTGCTCAGCGCGACCGTTGTTCGGGCCCGCGTAGCGGGCACGAACAACGCCTGAATATAGCGAATAAGTCGCCGTTAGGCTACTTATTCGCTACTATGTCTTGTTATCTTGTCA
>JALUXT010000139.1 GCA_027013245.1 Campylobacteraceae bacterium | reverse complement strand
TCTCTCCAACACTTCGTTTAAAAAGTGCAGTCTCTTCCAAGATAGGAGTTTCCACATATGAAAAACCATAATTTTTTGCAATCTTACTACAATTTTCAACAAAATATATATATCTTTCACTCTCATCTGCAAGTAAATCTTTCATACCTCTAAGCGACTGAATCATAAACAAAATCCTTTATATCCTGATGTATTTTTTCGATACTATTTGATGCATCTATAACTAAAACTTTTATAGGAAGCTTATTGAGTACATCGACCATCAAATCCTGAACTTTTAAGAGATATTCTATACCTCTTAATTCTATATTATCATGGTTTTTTTCAGATAACCTTTGTTCTATAAGTTTAGCGTTGGTCTTAAACAAAACAACTTTATTCGGTAAATTTCCATTTAATGCAAATCTATTTATATCTATCAAAAAATCAATATCTAGTTTTGGATGATTTGCTAGTGCATAAGCTATCCCCGAAATCAAACCTCTATCTGATATGATAATTTTATCTTTAAATTTTTTTATATTTTCTTCAAAATTTTGAGCACGATCAGCTAAAAACAGAAATAACTCAGCATTAAAAGAGAGATTAAAGTCGCTTTGCAAGATTATTTCTCTTAATTTTTCACCAAGTTTTGTTCCACCTGGTTCTTTTAAAGCTACAATATCTAGTTCATTTTTTTTAAAAAGCTCAATTTGGGTGCTTTTTCCAGTTGTGTCAATTCCTTCAAAAACTATATACATTTATCCTCCAAAAAACTTAGTATTTCGCGAGGCACAAGATGACTTGCATCGCCTCCATGACGCAAGATGTCTCTTACGACGGTTGAGCTTATAAAAGCTAGCTCAAGACTTGGCATGAGATATATAGTGTCTAAGTTTTTATCCATAGATGCATTTGCATATCCGATTTGCAATTCATATTCAAAGTCACTAACAGCCCTTAGACCCCTTATGATGGTTGTTACATTTTGTTCTTGACAAAAGGTGACTAATAAACTGTGAAAAGGCATAACTCTTACATTTTCTATGTCTTTGACACTTTGCTTTACCATAGAAACTCTTGTATCCATACTGAACATTGGAGCTTTTGCTCCTGAGTCTGCAACGCCTACTATAACTTCATCAAATATTTTTCTAGCTCTTTGTATGATAGATATATGCCCATTTGTTACAGGGTCAAATGTACCTGGATATATGGCCACTTTGTGTGACATTTCATCCCTCCCATCGTTTATATAAATTGTGTTTTATCTTTAGCATGTCAAACCATTTTCCAATCAAAAAATCTTCCATATCCTCAAGAGTTTTTATTTTAGCGTAATACCCAAGTATGGGAGGAGCGATAAGGACACCAAGCTTGGATAGCTTTAGCATATTTTCTAAAGGTATTGATGAAAATGGCATCTCTCTTGGTGCTAGTATTAGTTTTTTTTGCTCTTTTAGTATCACTGATGCACTTCTTGTTATTAAGTTATCACTGATGCCACAAGCTATCTTGGCGAGTGAATTCATACTGCAAGGTATGATTATCATAGCATCGCATCCAAATGAGCCCGAAGCTGTTGGGGCTGCTATATTTTCATTTTCTAAGATAGATAGACTTTTCTCTTTGTCTAGTACGGTCGTTGCATTTTGTGAATAAATAACATATTTTTTTATATCACTAGGCAACTTTTTTATAAATTTCTCGCCCAAACTAGCTCCACTAGCTCCGCTGAGGGCTATGATTAATTTCACTCTATTATCTTTGCGATTTTTAAAGAGATAATTTTAGCATTTAAAATTTTACCATTAGTTGTTTGTAGCTTCACCTTATCGCCTATATTTGCATCACTTAATAGGTGTGCATCTATGTCTAAAATCATATTTTCTTCTTTGATTCTTGCCTTTATAAAAGCGCCTTTTAGCAAGTTTTTTTTAATTTTTAAATTATTAGTGCTCAATATTGAGTCTTTTCTTACATACCCTTTGACTATATAATCATTTGTGATATTCCCAATTATTATATTTAATGGTAAATTATCTAGTTTTATCTCCGCTTTTCTATAATCATCTGGATTTAGGATTTTACCGTTTCGCAAATTATAATTTGCTTTAAAAACTGATATATTTGCATCTATTTTGTATTTTAGATATATTTTTTTAGTCGCTTCACCTCTTTTATATATAGCGCCAAATGTGGCTTTTGAATTTCTATAATTATATTCTTTGATATCTATTTTAAATAATCTAAAAAGAGAGAGGCTAGGGGACAATGGCGAAGCACTTGTTATATATATTTTTTGTATTTTAATTGTTGGATATTTTGATATGTATTTTTTTGCAAGTAATTTTTCTGCATCAGTAAAATCTAAGATTTTTTTGCATATTTTAAAATCTACGATACCATTAGATAAATCAGTTATTCGAATATTGTGTGCTTTGAATTTAGAGATAATTTTTAAAGATGATATTTTATAAGTTGTCCTATTTTTTGGTAAGTCAATAATCTTAAAATCATTTTTTTTATTTTTTGTAAAAAGAGATGACTTAACTTTTGTGAGATTATCCACGCAATAACTTTTATTGATAGTATAGTTATTAGAAGCATTTAACAAAGAAATCATAAAAAGAAAAAAGATAATGGAGCGGGAAACGAGGTTCGAACTCGCGACCCCGACCTTGGCAAGGTCGTGCTCTACCGCTGAGCTATTCCCGCTTGAAGGTTGAAATGATATCAAAAACTTCCTTTAAATAGAATTATATCAATCTCTTCATCTTTTTGTATGATATTTTGTTCATCTTTAGATACAAACAAAGCATTGCTTAATACGATTGGGGTAATCATACCAGAACCATATCTGTTATTTAAAGTGGTTTTAAAGATACCGTTTTCAAAATGCCCTAAGACAAGATTTGCTCTATTTGGTTTTATTTTTAAATTATCACTCATTTTAGCTTTTATAGTTTTGTGTTCATAAGATGTAGTGCCTTGAATTTTTTTTAAAAGGGGAATTAAAAATAAAAAAGCATTGATATATGCCGCAAGCGGATTTCCAGGCATGGAAGCTACAATTGTATTGTCCATTTTCCCGATCATAGTAGGACGACCTGGTTTTATATTTACCCCATGAAAGAGAGATTTTAATCCATTTGCCATAAGAGCATCCTCGACAAAATCAGCCTCTCCCATACTAATGCCTCCAGTTGTGACTAGGACATCGTATTTTTTCATCTTTTTAAAGTATGCTTTGCTTTGTTCTAAATTATCAGGAATTACACCACAGTAATCAGCCCTAAATCCAAATTCCGCAAAAAGAGCTATAAGTGCAGATGAATTTACGTTGTAAATTTCATCTTCATTTGCACTTTCCCAAGGTTCTTTTAGCTCATTTCCAGTGGAAAATATAGCTATAGATATCTTTTTATAAACTTCAATTTGCGAGATTCCCTGAGAGGCAAGATAAGCTATATCTGAAGAGTTCAATAAAGTTCCTTCAATGATTAAAATCTCTCCAATTGACACCTCTTCGCCTTTTTTTCTAAAAGCATTACCTTTTTTAACATTATTGGGAATTTGCACGAAATTATCATCAACTTTCTGTGTATCTTCAAAAGCAACTATAGTGTCAGCATCATCTGGTATCTTAGCCCCTGTCATTATTTTGTAGCATTCATTTGTTTTAAGTTTATTCTGTTTTGAATCGCCAGCAAATATGGTTTTGGATATTTTTAATTTTTTACCTATATCACTATATTTTATAGCGTAACCATCTAAAGCAGAATTATTAAAAGACGGCAAATTCTTTCTACATGTAGTATCTTTTGCAATCACCATCCCTAAGCAATCAGATATAGGCAGCCACTCACTTAAAGGCTTTGAATCTATCAATTCTAAAGAGAGTTTTTTTGCAGTTTCTAGTGGAGTTGATGTTAATTTTTGCATATTTATTCCTCTAATCTTTCTATATTTGCACCAAGGGCTGAAAATTTCCCCTCTAGGTTTTCATATCCACGATCTAAGTGATAGATTCTGTGAACTTTTGTAGTTCCTTTTGCTACAAGGGCCGCCAAAATCAAAGCGGAACTAGCTCGCAGATCAGTAGCCATTACATCAGCTGAAATCAAATCTGTATTGCCACTGACTGTTGCACTGTGACCTTTTAGCTTTATTTTAGCACCCATCCTAACAAGTTCACTTACATGCATAAATCTGTTTTCAAAAAGTCTTTCATCTATGATACTAGTATCGTTAGCTTGCGTACAAAGTGCCATAAATTGAGCTTGCATGTCAGTTGGAAATCCTGGGTATTCACTGGTTTCTATATCGCAAGCTTTTATCTCTGAAGCTGGAAGTATAGTAATCGAATTTTCTCCTATCTCAAAATCAAAACCCATTTGCCTAAGTTTGAGCGTTATGGACTCTAAGTGCTTTGGTATAACATTTGTTATAGTTATTTTTGAGTTTGTGATGGCTCCTGCGCAAAGATAAGTACCTGCCTCGATGCGGTCAGGTATGACTTTTATATCTTTCATATCAAGCAGTTCGCCATAGCTTCCAACTATGCTTAAGTTTGC
Source organism: Campylobacteraceae bacterium (assembly GCA_027013245.1). Lineage (GTDB taxonomy): Bacteria > Campylobacterota > Campylobacteria > Campylobacterales > Sulfurospirillaceae > JAADIZ01. The sequence goes on along the minus strand of JALUXT010000139.1, from coordinate 4,671 downwards.
AGTTCCCACTCCTTCTATGCTTACTCCTGCATCCATTAAGACTTCACAAAGCTGTACAACTTCTGGCTCTTTCGCAACATTTACAAGCTCAGTTACTCCATAGGCTAAAGAGGCCGCCATTATGATATTTTCACTTCCAGTCACCGTGACTTTATCAAATATAATAGTAGCGCCCTTTAATCCCTCTGGTGCCTTAGCTACCACATAGCCTTGCTTTAACTCTATCTTCGCACCCATAAGCTCCAACGCTTTTAGGTGTAAATCTATAGGTCTTTGTCCTATTGCACAACCTCCAGGCATTGAGACTTCACAATGTCCAAATCTAGCCAATAAAGGTCCAAGAGTTAGTATAGAAGCTCTCATTTTTCTCACTATATCATAGTTTGCACAAGCAGAATCAACAGTAGTTGTATCTATGGATAGACTGTTTCCGTTTGAGTTTTTTGTGGCACCAAGATTTTCTAAAAGTTTAGTGAGCGTTTTTACATCAACTACATTTGGCATATTTGATAAGGTAATCTTGTTTTTGGACAACAAGGTAGAAGCCAAAAGAGGAAGAGCAGAATTTTTAGCACCAGAAATACTGACTGAACCTTTGAGCTTTTGACTACCTTTTATGGATAGATAATATAACAATATAAAGCCTTCATATTTTTTATAGATATTATAGGGTAAATTTTATAATATAATGGTAAACCGTGCTCCTTTATTTTTTATATTTCTTGCAAAAATCTTTCCACCCATTATTTTTATATATGTTTAGAGTGTTTATAGGAATTTTTTGAGGTCATTTAGGGATTTTATTTTTTCATCTTCAGCAGTAAACTCTTTGATTTCTAATTGTATAATATCATTAGTCTTAGATAACAATTCATCAATCTTTGGTGAGTGAATATCTACATATTTGTCGGAAGAAACGATAAAATCATCTCCTTTTAACCTAAAAATACAACACTCTTTGTGCTCATTTGTAAGTATTTCGACGATTTGTTTCAGCAGTAAGTCTCCACTGTTCCAGCCATATTGTTTATTGTACTTTGTAAAATTATGCAACAACAATATGCTTAAATATTTTGTTTCGTCATTATTTTTATTTTGTACAAACATCAACTCTAGATATGTTTTATTGTGTGCACCTGTTAGCTGATCTTCAAAAAAGAATGCAAATTTTTTCTCTTCAATATAAGTTAAAGGCAATTGAAAGATATCTTTATCTAACTCCATATCTTTAAAGACATTTATCGCACATTTGGCAACTTCTGGGTCAAATTGTGTTCTTGAAAAAGTTGAAAGCTCTTGTAGGGCATCAGATTTACTCATTCTTGATTTATATATGCGGTTTGTTGTCATGGCATCAAATGCGTCAGCTACAATCATGATACGAGCTAGTGGCAAAATCTCATCACCTTTAACTTTTGCTGGATAACCTCTGCCGTCATATCTTTCATGATGTTGTGCTATGATTTTAGACAAGTCTTTATACATAGGTATTTTCTTGAGCATATTTGCTCCTGTGCTGACATGCTCTTTTATGATTGAAAATTGAAACTCATCTAGCTTTCCAGGATTTAAAAGTACAGCGTCTGGTGTCTCTATCTTTCCTATATCGTGCAGTATTCCCGCTCTGTAAACAAGCTCACACTCTTGCTTGCTAAAACCCATCGCTTTTGCTATCATCTTTGAGTATTTTGCCACTCTTTGGGAATGACCACCTGTGTAAGTATCTCTTCTTTCAACCATCTCTACCAAAGACAAGAGAGTTTGTTCATAATTATCTATCTTTTCCATTTGAAGTGCTGTGTTTTGTGCCGTTTTTTCTTTAATCATCTTTTTAAGATTTGTTTTGTACGATATATTTTCTCGTTGCATATATATTCTACTTGCAACTTTGTATAAAGTTGTATTTATCTTGTTAAAATCTATGGGTTTGACGATATAGCCACTTATATCTAGTTCAATTGCTTTGAGTAGGTAGTGAGTTTCTGAAAATGCTGTTGTGATTAATATCTCTTGATTTGGATTTATCTCTTTGATTGCTTTTGCCATTTCTATACCGTTCATTTTTGGCATTTGTATGTCTGTAATCACTATATCATAGTTATCTTTATCGTATTTTTTTAAACCCTCTTCACCATTTATCGCAGTATCTACTTTAACAAAAACAAGATCTAGATAATTAGCTACACCTTCGAGCAAAGTTATATCATCTTCAACATATAAAACTGAGATTTCTCGACCTAACTTCTTCAACTCTTTTAAAAGTACCATTATGAAAGCACCTTCGGTAACTCTATGAAGAAACAGGTTTTCTCTTCATTGCTTTCCCAGTACAACTTTCCACCTAAATGTTTTGATACGATTGTTTTTGACATATATACTCCAAGTCCTGTTCCATTTTGTGCTTTTGTACTAACATAAGGTTGGCCAAGTTTATCTTTTATAGAAGGGTTAATTCCTCCACCATTATCACAGATTTTAAGTATCACATTTTTTTCACCCTCGTTTAAAAATACAGTGATAGCTCCGTGTTCATTATTATTCTCTTTGATAGCATCTTTTGCATTGTTTACGATATTTATTATCACTTGTATAAGTTGGTTTGGATAAGTTAAAATCTCTATATTGTCATTTTTTGGAAGAGAAAAAGGAATATCGTTGTTTTGAAGTGTTTTTTGCAAAAGAGTAAGAATTTTTTCAAATATAGAGTTAAAAGATACCATTTCTTTGGCAACATCTGGTTTAAAAAAGTTTCTAAAATCATCAACCGTATGAGAAAGATAAGATGCTTGCTCATCAAGGGTTTTTACATACTCTTTCAAATCTTTTGCACTTATTTTATCTTCTAATTCTAATCTTGCTTGGATATTGTTTGAAACCATGGAAACGATAGACAAAGGCTGTCTCCATTGGTGAGCAATCATAGCAAGCATGTCTCCCATCGCCGCTTGGCGAGATTGAGCTATCATAATCTCTTCTTTATCTTGTAATTCTGTGATATCAACCATCACACTTATGATTATCTTCTTGTCGTTTTTATGGTTGTTTTTAAGCATGATAGAGTAAAACACACCAACTCTTTTTTTACCTGATTTGCTATATGTTATCAACTGTTTTTGCTCAACCGTTCGTGTTTTAAAAGGCTTCTTGAAAAATTCTCTAACAGATTTTTTATCATCTTTTTTACAAATATTTTCTACTAAAAAATCTATATCAATCAGCTCATCTTTTGTGTAGCCTATATTTTCTTTTAATACTTTATTTGCTATTAAAATTTTACCATCTTCATCATACAATAAGATTGGTGTTGGTATAAATTCTATGATGTTTTTAAGTTTATTTTTTTCATTTTCTAGCTGAAAAAATAGAAGTTTTACTTCGGTTACATCTCGTATAATTTTTAAAAAGTAAAGTGGTTTTCCAAGTTCATCCCTCAAAAGAACAACTGCTACATTTACCCAAATAATAGAACCATTTTTAGCAATATATCTTTTTTCTGTGTGATAATTCTCTCTCTTGCCACTTATTAGCTCTTTTATCATACTTTTATCATTTGTAAAATCTTCCATATGTGTTATGTTTGATATATACAAGTTTTGTAATTCATCTTTCGTGTAGCCTAAAAGAGAACAAAGATATTCATTTGCATCGATCCACTTACCATCTAGTGAAGTGTGTGCAATACCGACATCAGCTTCTTCAAAAGTGAGTCTATATAGGTTTTCTTCTTGAGATAGTTTTTCTGAGAGCTCTTTTTCGCTGGTGATATCGATTCCTGAAGTGATGAGTCCTGTGACATTTCCCATATCATCTTTTGTATAGTTGTTCGTCCAAGAGAAGAGGCGTTTTTGTCCTTTTAAATCAATTATTTCATTTTCATAGTGAGAAACTATCTTCATGTCTTTGTTAATAACTTTATTAAAAACATTTTGCACCTCTGCTTGTATCTCTTTTGGTATAAAATTTTTGATAAAGCTTTTGCCTATGATAAAGTCATGTTCGACACCTAAAAGCTTGCAACCCTGCTCGTTTATCATCGTGATTCGACCTAACATGTCAAATGTCATGACAATATTGCCCTCTACCTTCATAAAAAGATCTGCTAGTTGATGTTCTTGTTGTGCTATTTTTTTGAGTCTGTTTTTTTCTGTGATATCATGAAACACCAAAACCGCACCAGTGACTTTTTCATTTTCTATGATAGGATTTTGTGATACTTCCACTTCAAATGATGTACCGTCTTTTTTCCAATACAAGTCCTCTTTTCGCTCGGAAATTCCTTTTAAAAGTGCGGTATGTTGAGGGCATTCGTTCGAATGATGATGATTTTCGTTAAATGCAGTTTTATGTAAAAGTTGATGTACATCTCTGCCCATTACTCCATCTCTTGAGCAACCTAGCATCTTAACAGCTATATCATTTATCAAAGTAAGATTGCCATCCATATCCAAACCTATCATGCCATCAAATGTAGAGTTTAGTATCAACGAGAGATGTTGTTCTAATTTTCTTGTAGCAAATATAGAGTTTTGTAACTCCTCGTTTGAACTTTGTAACTCTTCATTTGATGTCTCTAGCTCCTCATTTGAGCTTTGGAGTTCTTCATTTGAGCTTTGCAACTCTTCATATAACAATTGCATATTTTCTCTGTTGACATACATCTCATCTAAAAGA
>JALUXT010000138.1 GCA_027013245.1 Campylobacteraceae bacterium | reverse complement strand
ATGAGAGATTTGCAGGTTGGGATAAAAAAAGTACTAAAATATTAAAAACAAAAAAAGAAAAAACACATGATAGAGATTTTACACTTGAAGTTGTATTGCCTCCACTTAGTGTTTTATACATAAAAGGAGTATAGGCATGTTAGATTTTGAAAGAAGTTTTAATGTTAAAATAGATAAGAAATCTATTGAAAAAATGGATGCCACATTTGAAGTCATGAAAGATGAGATGAATAGTGACGAAGTTGGGTACTATAAATTACCTGCAAATTCCAAGGAGATTATAAATAGAGTTGAAAGCCTAAAGTTGGTTAATTTTTCACAAATTGTAATCATAGGAATTGGTGGGTCAAGCCTTGGTATAAAGGCAGTTGATCAAGTTTTAAGAGCTTATAGCCCAAATGTCAAAGAGATTTTGTATCTTGAAAACTCAGACCCAGTTAGCATAAGCCTGACTTTGCAAAAGATAAAAAAAGAGGAAGCTCTATTTTTTGTTATCTCAAAATCTGGTGCAACCATAGAAACTACTTCTATATTTAAAACCATTTTGGATTATTTTGAGATTGAGCTTTTTGGCACTGACACTAAAAGGATATTTGCTATCACTGATGAACACTCGTCACTTTCACATTTTGCCAAAAATCACAATATAGAAGAGTTTAATATTCCTGCAAATGTTGGGGGTAGGTTTTCAGTTTTAAGCGCTGTTGGAATTGTTCCACTTATGATAGCGGGATATGATATACCTTTGGTTTTAAAAGGAGCTCAAGATTTTGCTAAAAGTTTTTTTGATGAAAATGAATATCATCTCTTGGAAAAAGCGTATTATTTGAGTGAAAATTCTGATAAGACCCCCATAAATGTACTTTTTTCTTATGCTGATGGATTAGAAAACTTCACGAAGTGGTATGTCCAGCTTTGGGCAGAATCTCTTGGGAAGGTAAACAAGCATTTTAAACATGTTGGGCTCACCCCAGTGGGCTTGATAGGCTCAGTTGACCAGCACTCCTTTTTGCAACTCATCATAGAAGGCACTAGAGATAAAACCGTAACATTTATAAAAGTAAATGATTTTGAAAATGCATTAAGTGTTCCTGATATCACTCTTTTTGGCATAGAAAAAACTGATTTCATAAATACTCAAACATTTAATACACTGATAAATGCACAATGCGATGCCACGATGCAAAGTTTAATAGATTCCAAAGTTAGTACAGATATAATAACGCTCGACATAATCAGCCCTGAAAATATCGGAGCACTTATCATGTATTATGAACTTTTGACAAGTGCTGTTGGGTCTATGACAGATATAAATACTTATGATCAACCAGGTGTTGAACTAGGCAAACGAATACTATATAAAAATCTAAAAAAACATTAAGGGAAAAAATGGAACTCTTTTCATACGACATAAATAAAAAATACAAAAAATCAGTAGCATACTTTTCTATGGAATTTGCGATTGACCAAGCATTAAAAATCTACTCTGGAGGACTTGGTTTTTTAGCAGGCTCTCACATGAGAAGTGTTTATGATTTAAAACAAAATGTAGTTGGGATTGGACTTCTTTGGAGTTTTGGATATTATGATCAGATAAGAAATGAAGACAGAACCTTGCGACCTGCATTTACTAGAAAATTTTACCATTTTTTACAAGAATTAGATATTAATGTAAAAGTAAAAATTCACGGTGAAGATGTAAAAATAAAAGCTTTTTTAGTGAGGCCTGAGATTTTTGGCTCAGCTCCTATCATACTTCTCTCAACTGATATAGATGAAAATGATTACTTAGCAAGAACCATCACCCATAAGCTCTACGATGGCAATGAGCGAACAAGAGTGGCTCAAGAGATAGTTCTTGGAATAGGCGGAACGAAAGTGCTTGAAGCCATAAATCATCATGTGGATATATACCATATGAATGAAGGACATGCTCTTCCTTTGGTTTATGAACTTTATGCTAAATATAAAGATATGGATGGGGTAAGAAATAGAGTTGTTTTTACTACTCACACTCCTGAAAAAGCAGGCAATGAAGAGCATGATATAAATTTTTTGCATGACATGGGATTTTTCAACGGACTTGATATGGATACAGTTAGGCAGATTAGTGGATATCAAAATGGGGATAATTTTAGTCTAACAGTAGGAGCATTAAGAAGTGCAAAAATCGCAAATGCAGTATCAAAGATTCACGCAAAAGTTTCAAACGAGATGTGGTCACATGTAGAAGATCGATGTAAAATTATATCTATAACAAATGCGCAAAATAAAAAATATTGGAGCGATAAAAATCTAACAAGAAACTTAGATGAACACGAAGATTATGAACTAGTCGCAAGAAAAAAACATCTTAAAAAAATTCTTTTTGATGAAGTAGCTGACCAAACAGGAAAAATGTTTGACCCAGAAGTTTTAACTATTGTTTGGGCGAGAAGATTCGCAGAATATAAAAGAGCGGATTTGTTAAAATATGATTTAGAAAGATTTGAAAAGCTTATGAAAAGAGTTGATATGCCTGTGCAAATCATATGGGCAGGAAAACCGTATCCTGGGGATTTTGGAGCGATTGATACATTTAATGACTTGATTCACACAAGTCATCATTATAAAAATATGGCTGTGCTAATCGGGTACGAATTAAGTCTTTCAAAGCTTTTAAAACAAGGTAGTGATATCTGGCTAAACACTCCTAGAATCACAAGAGAAGCCAGTGGAACAAGTGGAATGACAGCTAGTATGAATGGTTCCATTCACTTTTCAGTAGATGATGGCTGGCACCCAGAATTTGCAAGAGATGGCAGAAATGCATTTACAATTCCGCAAATCGACTACAAACTCTCCACCGAGGAACAAGACAGACTTGACAATAAAAATATGATGGATATATTAGAGAACAAAATCATACCAATATATTATAATGACCACAAACAATGGGTAAAAATCATGAAAAACGCCATGACAGAAATAGAGATAGATTTTGACTCAGGAAGATTAGCTGACGAATACTACAAAAAGATGTTTAATCACTAAAATGAGTTGGAAATAAGCTTATTTCCAACTCAGGCCTTTATAAAATTATGTGAATTAACTGGAGTTTGCGACATAATAATTTATGATAGATTTTAGTTCTGAATTACTTGGCATTATCTTATTGTATGCTTTTATGTGACCTTCCATTCTGGAAATTACATTTGGCCACTGTGAACTTGAGTGTTCGCCTGGGCTAGATACTGCATGGCATTGTGAGCAAGTGATTTGTGCTTGTGCATAGCCTCTTTTATATTTTATATTAGTATTTTGGATGGGTTGTTCTTGTGCTTGCGACTCTCCTATAGCACCACCACTCATCATACCACCTTGTCTTACGCCATTACTCTGAGCATAAGTTGCCAACAGCAATAATGCCGCTGTAGCTAATGAGATTCCTAAAAGCTTTATTTTCATTTTAATCCTTTCCTCTTTTTTTCTCAAGGTCGATTGTTAATTGAAAGAGCCACTTGCAAATTCCCAAAAACAGCCTAAAATTTAAGCTAGATTAAATTTTAAAAAGCTTTTTATAGGAAATATTATACTGAAAACATCTTAGATTTATCTATGACAAGAAAAGAAAATAGGGTTAAAGCATTACCTTTTGGCAATATATTGTGGTTCATAGGTGAATGTCAGCTACGTGTGATAATTGAGAAATTTTGACACCGTAAACCTACCTTTTATTCCTAAATCACTTAGCATATATTGCCATAATTTTGCTGAAGAATATATTAAGTTGGAGGGGTAAATTTCATACCAATTTCTTATGCTTGTGAGCACCGAATGCCTTGCAAATTTTTTCATTTGATATCTATAATCTTAACTGTTTTTGCAATATCATTTCTATGAAGGATTGGCATGGTATATCTAAGGAACTTGCATTTACTTTTATCTTCTCAAGCATATCTTCGGGCAATCTTAATGATATAGTCTTAGTGTTTTTTTTAGATTTGGAAATCTTACAACTTTTGCATTTTACATATCAAAATAGTCTGTAGTATCGTGCTTATACCAAAAATCTATCTCATCTTGTTGATTGTTAAACTTTGGTAAAAATCACACTAATTAACCGAACATCATCTATATACCCAAGAGCCAAATCTTCACCCCTGCCGTTCAACCTCCACTTTTAGCAGTTAATAATATGATGACAACCTATGCAGGTATCTTTATTTTTTTACTCTTTATATACTCATCTATTTCTTTAGCAGCTTTTTTACCTGCTCCCATAGCTTGTATCACTGTAGCAGCCCCTGTTACGATATCGCCACCAGCAAATACACCTTCTCTTGTTGTTTCTGTAGTTTTCCCTTCTTCGATTACGATAGTGCCCTTTGGAGTAGTATCCATGCCTGCAGTTGTGGAAGTTACTAGATCGTTTGGCTTAGTACCGATTGAGATAATAACAGTATCAGCCTCTATTATAAATTGTGAACCTTCTATTTCTACAGGTCTTCTTCTTCCACTTTCATCTGGTTCTCCTAGTTCCATTTTTGCACATTTTAAGCCTTTTACTCTGCCTTTATCATCTGCTAAAATTTCTATAGGATTTGTTAAAAGTTTAAAATCGATACCTTCTTCTTTTGCATGTTCTGTTTCTTCAGCACGCGCTGGTATATCTTCATAGCTTCTTCTATATATGATGCTAGTTTGCGCACCTAATCTCTTAGCAACTCTTGCGGAGTCCATTGAAACATTTCCAGCACCAATGACGGCTACTTTATCGCCTATGGTAGTTGGAGTATGATAATCTTTTTTGTTTCCACCCATAAGGTTAACTCTTGTTAAAAATTCATTTGCAGAGAGCACGCCCATAGAATTCTCACCTTTGATTCCTAAAAAGTTTGGAAATCCTGCCCCGCTTCCTATGAAAACAGCTTCGTACCCTTCATCAAATAATTCATCTATCGTTATAGTTTTTCCGATAACTACATTTGTATGAAATTTTACACCTAATTTTTTGATTCTATCTATCTCAGCCTTTACTATTTCTTTAGGTAATCTAAATGATGGAATTCCATAGGCTAATACACCACCAAGTTTATGTAGTGATTCAAAGACATCAACCTCATATCCATATTCTGAAAGTTGAGCAGAAGCAGCAAGACCAGATGGCCCACTACCTACGATGGCCACTTTTATGCCATTTTTCTTTGGCACTTTTGTTTCCATATGTTGAAGTGACCAGTCACCTACAAATCTTTCTAATAATCCAATAGCCAGAGGCTCTCCTCTTTTTCCTGAGATACAGCTTCCTTCACACTGTTTTTCTTGAGGGCAAACTCTGCCACAAATAGAAGCCAATTTCGTGTGAGATAGCAATATGCTTGCAGCTCCTTCTATATCTTCTTCTCGTAATTTTTGGATAAAAGAAGGTATGTCTATGCCAACTGGACAAGAATTAACACATTTTGGATGTTTGCATATAAAGCAACGATTTGCTTCAGCTACAACTTCTTTAAATGTATAGCCAAGACTTACTTCATCGAAAGTATGAGCTCTGTGAAGTGGCTCTCTGACATATGGAAGTGATCTTTTTTTGGCATCTTGCACTTCTTCATGTTCTATTGGGCATTCATCATTTTCATGTTCATCTTCTAGTGTGTTTTCTTTGCGCATTCTAAGACGCATTTGAGCTTCATCGAAATTGACTTTAAAACCATCAAATTCTGGTCCATCCACGCAAGCAAATTTTACTTTACCATCTATCTCAACTCTACAAGCTCCACACATTCCAGTTCCATCCACCATAAGAGGATTTAGACTTACTGTAGTTGGAATGTCGAGTTTTTTTGTCATCAAAGTTGCAAATTTCATCATAACCATGGGCCCAATCGCAACTGCATGTGTAAACTTTTTACCATCTTCAAGCACGAGTTTTTCTAATACATTTGTTACATTGCCATGCATGCCATATGAGCCATCATCTGTGCATACATGTACATTTGGAGTTAGTTTTTTAAACTCCTCTTCTAATATCAACAAATCTTTCGAGCGAGAACCCAAGATGACATCCATATTTAAGCCTTGTTGCGAAAACCATTTGATTTGTGGGTGTATAGGCGCAGCGCCGACACCACCAGCTATAAATACAAAATGCTGTTTTTTAAGTTCTTCTATATCATCGTCCATAAATTCACACATTTGCCCAAGAGGACCAACTACATCTTCAAAACTATCGCCAACTTTGAGTTTTTCCATGTCTTTTGTGCTTTCGCCAACGATTTGGAATATTATATTAACGCTTCCAATTTTTTTGTCATAATCGCAAATTGTAAGCGGAATTCTCTCAGCAAACTCATCCATCTTGACGATTAAAAATTGACCAGGCATCGCTTTTTTAGCAACTCTTGGTGCTAATATGTCCATTGACAATATATTTGATGATAAATATTTTTTACTTAATACCTTATACATCTTTACTCCCTTTATCCCCATTTTGTTTTAAGCCAAAGGCAAAACCATTTTTTACTCTGTCTATTAATTCTGGTATTATGTCTTCATACTCACCAACTACTGCAAAATCGGAGTGTGAAAATATGCTTTGATTTGAATGCTTATTGATTGCAATTATAGTGTCTGATTCTTTCATTCCAGCTATATGTTGTATTGCCCCAGAGATGCCAACAGCTACATAAACCTTTGGCCTAACAGTTTTCCCCGTCTGTCCAACTTGTCTTGCGTATTCGCAAATACCTTCATCTACCATAGGCCTACTAGATCCGTATTCTGCACTAATTCCTTTGTCTTTTAGTGCATCAACTAAATCTTTTATCAATTTCATCTCATCACTTATGGTGCCTCTACCACCAGATATAATGATGTCAGCATCAAATAAGTTTGCTAATCCCCCATCTCCTCTAACGGTTTTTATGATTTGTGTTATAAAGTCTTCTTCTTTTAAAACTGGTTCAAAAGTTGTTATCTTTCCTTTTGCTTTTTCATCTCTTAGCGGAACTTCAAATGTACCAGCTCTTGCGGTTGATATTTGTGGGCAATGAAAACCAAGTATTGTAGCTAGTTTGGATTCCCCGTAAGTCGGTCTTCTTGATTCTAAAATCGGAGAAAAAATTCTTTTATTTTTTCTATCAAGATGCTCACCGATTTCTAGTGAAGTACAATCAGCCGTTACCCCGCTTTGAGTTTTAACAGCAGTCCTAGGTGCGAGTTCTCTCCCCGCAGTTGTAGCTGAAAATAGAGCTATCTCAGGATTGTATTTTTTGATAACTTGCTCAAATATGGAGGAGAATGGAAGTATTCTATACTCTTCAAGCCTCTCATCATTTACCACGATAACTTCATCACTTCCGTGATAAATCAACTCTTTTGCTAAGTGTTCAACCCCGTTCCCTATAAGTAAGGTAGTAACTTTAGTGCCAGATTCTAACGAATTTGCTAAATTTCGAGCTGGTGTTAAAAGTTCAAGCGATGGTCTAGTGATTTCGCCATTTGCAAGTTCTGCCCAAGTGAGAATTCCGCTTGCGCCTTTTCTAAAATCTACTCTTTCATAATCTTCGGGCATTTCTTTTTTCTTAATCTCTTTTTTTACTATTTCTTCTAAACTGTTTTTCCCTTTTTTGATATTTTTTATCAAGCTTTCGACTAAGTCCGAAGTGCCCTCGCCATCGCAAAATATTGCGGGAGCCCTCTGGCTTTTAATATTAGCAACTTTAGCAACAATTGTAGGAGAACCCGAGAGTCCAATCTTTTCATCGCTTAAATTTATATCATCTATACTAAATACAGTAACCTTTGTTTCCCTAGCTCTCACAGTTCCCGCTAAACTAGGTCTCCTAGGAGGAATTCCAGTTGGAGTGAGTGAGAGAGTGCAAGGTTTTGGTAATTTTAGTATCTGATAACCACCCTCTATGATTCTTCTTGCTATTATATGGCCATTTTCATACTGTACATCTTCTATAAAAGTAGCTTGCGGTATTCCCATATTTTCTGCGACTTGAGATGGTATATGAGCCGTGTCCCCATCACTCGTTTGTCGCCCAGCTACTATGATAAAATCTTCATTTGCACCTTTGCCAAAACCCAAATGCTTCAGCATGGTAGATATCGCAAGACCTGTAGCAAAAGTATCAGAACCTCCTAGCTTTCTATCTGAAAGCAGGTAAGCTTCATCATACCCCATAGATATCGCTTTTCTTAAGGATTGATCAAATGATGGTGGCCCCATAGAACATACTATGAGCTTTGCTCCATCAATCATGGATTTAAGCTGTAGCCCTGCTTCTAAAGCAAAAGAGCAATCTATATTTATGATTGATTTGGCTTTTGTTCTATCCATGAGTCCATCATCTCCCATTCTCATCTGAGATGGAAGTGGAACTTGTTTCATCAAGCTTATTATTGTTGTTGCCATTTTATTACTCCAAGTTTTTATTTTTACATATTTTGATATTGCGGACCATCTCCACCATATGGTGTATTCCAAGTAATCTCATCATTTGGTGTTTTTATGTCGCAAGTTTTACAGTGAACACAATTTTCGGCGTGTATTTTAAGTGCATGATTGTTTTGCTTATCTATGTGTTCTTCATATACTGCTGCTGGACAAAAGTATTGACATGGCATGCCATACTCTTTTATGTTTGAGTTATTAAACTCATCCATATTCTTTACATGTAAATGCACAAGTTGTTCTTCATCATGAGAAGTCCCAGAATAAAAAACACTAGTGTCTTTATCAAATGTCAATATCTTATCAAACTCCAGTTTATCTTTGAATCTATCTTTAAATAGTTCTCCATCATATTCTTTTAATTTTTTTGTCGTCTTGCTGTCTTTTGGCAGTAACGGTGTTAAAGGACTGTATCCATTTGTAACAAGGCTAATCCCAAATTTATAGCCTCCATAAAACAAACCTTGACTCATAACAGCTCTAAAGTTTCTCACAGGATACAACTCTTTTTTTATTCTGCTATTTTTTATCAATTTTTCATATTTTTTGAGTGTTGCTTCAGTAAAATCATCTTTTATAAGAGCGACATATGCTGTTTCAGCTGCACACATACCAGAAGTAACTGCGAGATGTACGCCTTTGAGTGCTGGCATCGCAACAAAACCGGCACTGTCTCCTACTATCAGCAAATTATCTATATAGAGTTTAGAGACGCTATTCCATCCACCCTCAGGTATGGTTTTTGCTCCATATTCTATAATAGACCTGTTGCAAAATAGGAAGAGTTTTTGCTTATACCCTTAAAAGTAGTAATTTGAGGTAAGCATGATAA
>JALUXT010000137.1 GCA_027013245.1 Campylobacteraceae bacterium | reverse complement strand
GCCCTTGACTCCCAATCCATTTGCCAAACTTGAAATATTTTCTACGCCTTTGCTGTAAAATGAGTTAAAATATCCCATCCAATAAGTATCAATTTTATCCGTAATATTTTTTGATATTTCAAATAAGACATCCGTTTTAAAGCCATTTTGCAATGCTCTTAAATTTGCTTCTTCAATCACAGGTCCATCGGCTACAGGGTCAGAAAAGGGGATACCAAGCTCGATAATATCAGCTCCAGCATCTTTTAAGGCAAGGGCTAAATCAACAGTAAAATTTTGCTCAGGAAATCCTGCAGTTATATATGCTACTAAGTCTTTGGTCGTTTTCAATTATCTCTCCAATTGTAGGGGAACTTTTATGATGAGGGGATTTAACATTCTAAAGTATTGCGCATCTTGTTCAACATCTTGCCTATAGGCTTCAAATTGGTCGCTGATGAGTAAAAGCCAATCTATAAACTCTTCACTCGCAGGTCCTTTAACCACCCTAGCTTCTTCAGCTACATCTTCACTTAGAGTTGAGAGTTTAACTATAGGGTCTAGTTTTAGAAAACCTCCAGCTGATTTTAAGTTATGAAATATTCTAAAGAGTTCACCTATATTTTCTTCATATCTTTCAGCTTTGCCAAGATCGATTATAAGAGGTTCTAAGTTTTCACACATTACTGCAAAATGATTTACAAAATCTTCAACAATATCTAAATCAAAATCAATCTCAAGTTGTGTATAAATACCCATAATTGCCCTTTCAAAAAGTGAGTGCCAAACCATAATAAAGTTCTTAAGTACAATTGTACCATTTTTTTGATAAAATCACTTAAAAGTTTAGGAATTAACAATATGCAAACTATATCTTCTATCAAAAATAGCAAAACACCTCTTGTGATGATTACTGCATATGATGCACTATTTGCCTCTTTATTTGACACTAAAGTAGATATTATACTAGTAGGTGACAGCTTAAATATGAGCTTTAATGCTAAAGCTGATACTCTTTCAGCAGATATGGAAATCATGCTTTATCATACAAAAGCTGTATGTGCAGGAGCCAAAAAAACATTGATAGTTTGCGACATGCCTTTTGGCACTTACACGGATGAAAATATTGCCCTTAAAAATGCCTCTAGGGTTTATCGAGAAACAAACGCACATGCCGTAAAGATAGAGGGTGGAGAGAAAAGAGCCCACATCATCAAGACATTAACTTCAAATTCCATAGCTGTTATGGGGCACATAGGGCTGATGCCACAATTCGTCAGAAGCGAGGGTGGATATAAAGTCCGTGGCAAAACTAAAGAAGATATAGAACAGTTAATTTTAGATGCCAAAGCAGTTGAAAAAGCCGGAGCATTTTGTATGGTTATAGAAGGTGTAAAAGCGGACGCAGTAGCATGCATCTCAAATAGTGTCGATATTCCAACTATTGGCATAGGTTCAGGAGTAGATACTGACGGGCAAGTTTTGGTATGGAGTGATGCTTTTGGATTTGTCAAAGATTTTAAGCCTAAATTTGTGAAAAATTATCTAAATGGTACAAAACTAATAGAAGATGCAATAGAAAATTACGCAAATGAAGTTAGAAACAGAGAATTTCCAAGCGAAAAGTACACATACTGATGGAAAGAATTGTTGAGATAGATAAAGTTTTATTTGAAAACGAATATGAAACATCTTTAAGACCAAATACTTGGGAAGATTATATCGGTCAAGATAAGATAAAAAGAAATCTAAAAGTCTTTATAGAAGCTGCAAACAAGCGAGAAGAGTGCCTAGACCATGCTCTTTTCTTTGGACCTCCTGGTCTTGGTAAAACAACACTTGCTTATATAATCGCAAATGAAATGGGTGCAAATATAAAAATGACAGCTGCACCCATGATAGAAAAAAGTGGGGATTTAGCTGCAATTTTGACTAATCTTGAAGAAGGAGAAATTCTATTTATAGATGAAATCCATAGGCTCTCTCCAGCTATAGAAGAGATTTTGTATCCTGCCATGGAAGATTTTAGGCTAGATATCATCATAGGAAGTGGGCCTGCGGCTCAAACCATAAAGATTGATTTACCAAGATTTACACTAATAGGCGCTACGACAAGAGCTGGTATGATTAGCGCGCCGTTAAGAGATAGATTTGGTATGCATTTTCGACTTCAATTTTATGAAAAAAGTGAACTTGCACAAATAATCACAAAAGCATCATCAAAACTAAGTAAAGTTTGCTTGGATGATGGTGCATTTGAGATAGCAAGAAGATCAAGAGGAACCCCAAGAATCGCACTAAGACTACTAAAGAGGGTGAGAGATTTTGCCGATGTTGCAAATGAAGATGAAATCACAAAAAAAAGATGTGAATACGCTCTAATAGAATTAGGGGTAAATGATCTTGGTTTTGATGAGTTGGATATAAAATATCTAGAACTTCTACTTGAAGCAAAAAGTAGAGCTTTAGGGCTTAGTACGATTGCCGCGGCTCTTAGTGAGGATGAAGGCACCATAGAAGATGTTATAGAGCCATATTTGCTAGCAAACGGATATATACAGAGAACTGCAAGAGGTAGAATTGCATCAACAAAATGCTATGAACTTTTTAAGCTAACACCATTAGAGTCTATGAAAATAGGTGGATTATTTGAAGGATAAAATGTGAACACACAAAGAAGTTTTTTGATTGCAATTTTTTTAGTAGTGCTGTATTGGGTGATAAAACTATATGAACCTTTTTTGGTAGTTATTACAGTTGCTAGCTTACTATCAATCGCAACATACAATATAAATTCATACTTTAGAAAACATCTTAAAAACAAAACACTCTCGGCCATAGTTTCAACACTTCTTTTATTTATCCTATTTTTTGCTCCCATCATATATATTATAACATCAGCGGGTGAAATCTTTAATAATTTTGACACTACTTCAGTGGACAATACTATAAACTATATAAAAAGCGTAAATCTAAAATTTCCTGACACTTTATCTTTCTTGCAAAGTGATTTAGATAAATTTCTCAAAAGCTTAGATTTGAGTTCCATCACTAAAACAGCTCTTTCATATCTTGGATCCATCGGTAAAAACAGTGCCAACTTCTTAAAAGATATGCTTTTGATTTTAATATTCTTTTTCTTTGTGACTCTACATGCAGAGGAACTTGGTGGTTACTTTAGAAGTCTGCTTCCTATGAAAGATTATGAAATAGATATGATTTTTAGTGAAGTTTCAAATGTCATGAGTGTTGTATTTTACTCTATCCTTGCAACAGCCATATTTGAGGGAGCTTTATTTGCAGTCATAAGCATAATTTTTGGTTATAATGGGCTTTTACTTGGTATTTTTTATGGATTTGCCTCACTAATTCCCATCATCGGTGGAGCTCTCATGTGGGTGCCTATAAGCGCATATGAATTTGCCAATGGAAACTATGTTCAAGGCATAGTAATCGCATTGTATTCTATCATCGTTATATCAATTGTTGCCGATACTTTTGTAAAGCCTTTAATCATAAAATATATAAATAGCAAAATTTCAAGCGTAAAGACCACAACAAATGAGATGTTAATCTTCTTTGCTATCCTTGCTGGGCTTACTACTTTTGGCTTTTGGGGAATGATTTTGGGACCTGCAATTACTACTCTTTTCATATCTTTTATGAGCATGTTTAAATCTATAAAAGAAAAAGGGTTAGATATTTAACTGTGTACCAATAAATCTTTTTGACAATTTTTTAGTAAATCAATTATCTTTGAATGTCTGTTTTTTTGTTTATCTATAAAAGCTTCTTTTTCCAAAAATATATCAGAAAATTTTTCTTGCAGCTTATCATACTCTTGGCTTAAAAATGTTCTATTTTTATTCATGATATTTTCCAACTTATACATGTGAAAACTCTCCTCTAACCTTTGTTTTATATCTTCAAGGCTAGGCTGATAAAGTGAAAATCTAGTCGGATTTTGCTCATAAAGCTCCACAAAACTCTCAATTTTATCATCTAAAAAAGATATGCATGTGCTAGTTGCATTTTGATAATTAAACTCTATAGCACTGCCTATATGTTTAAAACCTGAGCTTATATGGGAAAAAGATGCTAGCATTTCATCATTGTATGGTTTTAAGATATGTTCATAAACCCTAGCCGCAAATTTTCTCATATTTGCAAATTCTATGTCTGAGTGGATTTTTTCTTTTTTTCTAATTATGCTATATGGGCTTTGCCATCTATATATCTTTTCTTCAAATTTTTTATAAATTTCACTGTTTCTTTGATGTACTTCTTCTTCAATGCTAGCGATATATCTTATGTATTTTTTAAACATTTTGCCGACCAAATCATCATCATAAAAAAGTGTTTTAAATGCCTCATCTGCATTAATATAAGCTGATTCATACTCCACTTTTATAAAATATTCATTTTTATCAAATATCCCTTTTTTGCATTTTTGATATCTGTACCTTTTTTTTGTTTGGATGTGTTTATATATCTCACCTGCTATTACATCTATAATTTGCTCTATTTTTACATATGCATTTTTTAGGTTTTGTGAAAATTCCGTCTTGGCATTTGCAAACTCCTCTTTTGAGTTTTGATGAAATGCTCTAAGTTCGCTATTTAATTCATCATAAATATTTAAAAAAACTTCATATTGAGCTACAATTTTTTCACAAATGCTTTGGATTTCTAACTTTATCGTAAACTCTTTAGATTCGATGGCTTTTGGCTGAATTTCTTCTTTTATAAAATTTATCACTTGATTTATATTTGATGTTCGAGAAAGCTCTAAATTTGCACTCAAATCCATATCTCTAATCTCATCTAGATTTTTTTCATATTGAATGTATTGCTTTTGCAAAACAGTTATATCCACATCTTGCATATCGGTTTTTAGCTTTACATGTAGAGATTTTATAAACTCTTCCAAGGCTTCTTGCATTAAAGCATTTTTATCACTACTTCTAGATTTTAGGGCTTGCAAGGCAGATATCGGCACGACTTTGCTAAAATATTGTGCAAAGGTATTTTGCACATATGCCACGCTTTGCTCTATCTCAGATTCACTAAATTTGTCTTTTTGGTTCAAAACGCATAAAGATTTATTTTTGTATTTTGAGAGATATTTTTCAAGCACCCTAGTTTCACTCATTTTTCCAGCATTATCTAAGAGTGTCAACCAGATTATACCATCTACTTCTTGCAAAACTTTTATAGTTGTTTGCGTGTCAATATTTGCACCAGAATTTAAGCCAGGAGTATCTACAAAAACTATGTCTTTAAGCATGTTTAATGGCGAATACAGCGTAAGATAATCAACATCCTCAACACTTTGTCTTTGGTCTGTAAATCTTTGGATATTTTCTATGTCGTGGTATTCATCTCTGCCATCTTTATATTTAACTCTTATCTTTAACTCATCAGCATATTTTATATAATTTACCTTAGAAGTTACAGGAGTTATGCCTGTTGGAAGTATTTGTTTTGCTAAAAGTGCATTTAAAAAAGTTGATTTTCCACTTGAAAATTGACCTGTGATGGCTACTTTCATCGGCTCTTTAACTCTTATATTTAGCTCATCTAAAGCTTGTCGCAATTGTATCGAAGGTGAAAGTCTATCATCTAAAAGTAAGTGCTCTGATTTTTTCAAAAATCCAAGTAGCGTTTTATCAAAAACTACAGTTTTATTTAGATACTTATCTTTATAACTTTTTATAAAACCTTTTAACAAACTCATTTGATTTCCCTCAGTTGCTCTTCTATCTTCAAAAGAGCCTCTTTTTTGCTTTTGATAATCTCTAATCTTTGCAATTTATAAGCACCCGTTTGCTCTAGCATTTTCATACTTTTTTCTATCATATTGTCTTTGATTTGGATATCTTCTTCGATTGTATTTATCTTATTTTTACTAAGTTGCATAAAGTTATCTAAAAGCTTTTCGTTTACATGTAGCAATTTTTCTCGCATCATCTCTTTCAAGATTGCAATCTCATCTTTAAATTGCGTATCCAACACTCTTTCCAAATCTTCTAAGCTTTTCTTTCCATATTTTTTGATTGCTTCATATGTCCTTACATGCAAAGAATCTGCATTTTTAAAAACCATAAATTCTTTAAAATTTTCATCAAAAAAAGCTCTTGAGTCAAAATCTTCATTATCGTAATTAAGTAAATCTTTATGCTCTTTTATATTTTTTAAATCCTCAAAGCTTAGCTTCAAATCTTCACTTACCATTTGCATCTTTTTTTGAAATTCATATCTATATTCTCTTAACAAATCAATCAAACCATCTTTGATACCAACTTCAACCATATACCTGGTTCGCTCTTTTTTTGGTAGCTTTTTATTTCTTCTCACTTCATAAGAGACATCATCTAAAACTCTGCTTTTGACCACATCTTTTATATCTGTAAATTTTTCATCAGCAAATTTATCAAGAATTTTAAAATATGATTTTAACTCAATCTTTGCCCCTATGATTGCACTATTTACTTTTTCTATGCTTTTAGTAAAACTAATCTTTTGTGTTTTAAACTCTTCATAATCTTTTTTTATCTCTTGATTTGACTTGTTTAAAAAGGTCTCTTCTTCTTCAAACAGATTAAGAGTATGTTTCTTTATATTTTGTAATTCACTTAAGTTATTGCTGATTATCAGCCTTGCTTTTTCACTCTCATCTCCAAATAAAACTCTATTTAAATATGCCTCAATCTCCTCAATCCCACTTTTGCTAGCATCTAATCCAAGTTTTTTAATCTCATCATTTTTGCCTATCCTTTGCAAAAGTGCAACTTTGCCAGAAATTGGTATAAAATCAATTTTCTCAAGAATTGAGTCTAATTTATTTGACCTATTTTGCTCGCTAAGTCTTTTTTTGATACTCTGTTTTGTGTATTGTATCACTTCTTCCAACTCTTCTTCACTAACTGTGTCTATGCGAGTAATGACAACCAACAATCTTGAAATATTTTGGTAAATAACAGAATCTATGATAAAATCAACATCTTTTTTAGTAGCCGATTGATTTACATTCATCAAATGCACCAATAAATCACAATCACTAACATACGCTAAAGTTATCTCTTCTCTTTGCACTATAGGGTCATCAAGCCCAGGAGTATCTACTATCTCAACTCCATCTTTTAAGAATCTCAAGTCACTATATAACTCTACACTTTTTACAAGATTACATCTCATGTTTGAACTTTTAGCAGATGTGTATGAGCTCAAATTTTCTATCTCAACCTCTTCATGTTTTCCCGCGTCTGTAATGTATCGTTCTAACTTATCTCCAAAATGCTCTTTAGTTTGTTTTATAAACTTTTCTATGCTTTTTAGATTAACCCCACTATCTTCAATCTTTTTAAATTCGTCTTTATTCCAATAATTCACTTTTGCAAACTGTTTTTGTGAATATTTCAAAATTGTTAAATTAGCAGTTTCAGGAACTACTGCTGTCCCTAAGATTTCCTTGCCTAAAAGTGCATTTAACATGGTTGACTTACCAGCATTCATGATTCCAGTTATACCTATCGAAAATTTTTCATTTTGAAGTTTTTTAGAAATTATGTCTATCCGTTCAAGGTACAACTGCGACTCTACGCACTGTTTTAAGTTTTCGATGCTTGTATTTAAAATATTGACAGAATTTTTATAAAAGAGTTCGTTTTTAGTAGATTTTTTTAGGCTGATTTGTATTTTCTTAATTTTCTTTTCTTTGATTAGAGCAATCAAACCTATAAGCCTTCTGCTTATATAGTAGGTTATGACACCCTCTTTTCTAAGTTGTTCTAATCTATTTTTTATCTCTTTATTTATTGATATATCTCCAAGTCGCACCAAAAAATCAAGTAATTCTTTTTGCACCTGTAAAACTGAATATTTTTCAACTATTTCATCTAAAAATATACCATTAAAAACCGATTTTATCTCAGGTATATCTACAACTTTTTCAAAATTTTCACTACTTATGATAAACAATATCACACTACTATCGCAAAAATCATCTATGTTTTGCTTAAACAGTTCATTAATTTTATATTTTATTCTATCATCTAAATTATCAATCAATTTGAAATCTTCATTCCAAGCCAAAAGAAAAAAATCATTTAGTATATGCACATGTATCGCCTAGTAAAAAGATTTGACATTATATCAATATTTGAGATATTTTGGGAGCAAATTATTTTGTTCCAGATTTTGTTATACTTTGTCATGTAAATACTCTGGTGCTATATCTGCTCCATTATCTCAAACTAATGTTCTGTGTACTTGAAATTTTTTAAATTCATCAACTTCTTTTAATGATTGGGAAAATGGATGTTTTTTTGAATTTATGTAATTCTTTAAATCAACTATTTTTTTTAATCCGTCATTGAATGAAATTTTAACTTTAAAATCATTGATATAATCTGCTTTAACTACATTTAGTATCATTTTACATCTCCTTTTAATCTAATGGTGGAACTTTGTTAAAAACTTCATCATTTTGAATTTATTCTCAAACTTTTAATATATTTTCTTTTTGCAATCCATATCATTTTTTAACTAATTTTTTAGCCGTATTTGGTAATTTTCCTTTTTAGGAAATAAATCTCCATAAAAAATTGTCTGTATTTTTCAGAGCATTATCGATTTGCTAGATAATTAAAATAGTTTTAAGTTTAAATAGTATATTATAACGAACAAACTAATTCTTTTTAGGAAACGATATGAAATATATAGGGAAACAAATAAAATATTTAAGACAATTAAGGGGATATTCTTTATCGTCTTTAGCTCAAAAAGCAGGTATTTCTAAATCTACACTTCACAAAATTGAAGAGAATTTAACAAATCCAACCATTAACACAATTTGGGCTATTTCTAAGATATTAGAAATACCCTTTGGTGATTTAGTAGAAAAAAATTTACAAATTGAACAAAAGGATACTATTGTTACATTAATTGAAAAGAATAATTATCTTGAAATTTATAAAATGATACTTATAAATAAAACAACAATTTTGTCAAATCCACATTTTTCAAATACGCAAGAAGAAATTTTAGTAATTAGTGGTGAAGTTTTAATTGGTGAAGTTTCTAATCCAAAAGTACTTAAGCAAGGTGAAAAATTTACTTTCAATGCAGATATACCACACCTCTATAGGGCTTTAGAGAATTATGTAGTATTAATTGTTACTATTAAGTATCCAAAAATACAAGAAAAATATTTTTCTGAAGATAGATTTGTAGATAAAATGGATAATGTATATATTAATAATATAATTCATGAAATACAAAATGGTGTAGACACAATTAGAGTTTTTAACAATGACAATGTAAAGATGAA
>JALUXT010000136.1 GCA_027013245.1 Campylobacteraceae bacterium | reverse complement strand
CATCAATAGCGTAAAAAAATGTTTTGAAAATTCTAAAGATATAGCATGCGTAATAATAGAGCCAATAGCTGGAAATATGGGTTTGGTGCCAGCAGATATAGAGTTTCTACAAGAATTAAGAAAGCTCTGTGATGCAAATGGAGCTTTATTGATTTTTGATGAGGTCATGAGTGGTTTTAGGGCATCACTAAGAGGTGCTACTGGCTTGGTTGAAGTCAAGCCTGATTTGATAACATTTGGCAAAGTCATAGGTGGCGGTATGCCTGTGGGCGCATTTGGTGGCTTAGAAGAGATAATGGATCAATTAAGCCCTGATGGACCAGTTTATCAAGCAGGAACTCTTAGCGGAAATCCAGTAGCTATGCATGCAGGTTTAACAGCTTTTAACAAGATTATTAAAAATGATGAGTTGTATGATAGCTTTGAAGAAAAAGCAAATATGCTGATGAATGGCTTTAGAGATGAAGCTAAAAAAGTTGATATTGATTTGCAAGTAAGCGTAAGAGGAAGTATGTTTGGATTTTTCTTTAATGAAAATGAAGTCAAAAATTTTGATGATGCATTGAAGTCTGATGTGAAAATGTTTGCAAAATTTCATCAAGGTATGCTTAAGAGAGGATTTTATTTTGGCTGTAGCCAATTTGAAACTGGATTTATTTGTACTAAAATAACTGAAAATATGATAGAAAAAACTATAAAAGCCTCAGCTGAAGTTTTTAAAGAGATAGTATGAGTGATTTAAAAAAACCAAAATACGGAGCGATTATAGAAGGAGCAGAGCAATTATCGCTTGGAATTTCTATGGTTGTTGCCGTGCTTCTAGGAGTTGGAGCTGGTCTTTTGATGAAGAAATATTTTCATCACGATTGGCTTCTTTGGCTAGGGGTATTTTGGGGAGTCAGTGGAGCTATTTTAAACATATATAAAGCATATAAAAAACAGATGAAATCTTTAGATGAATTAAAAGATGATGTTAGATATAAAAATTATAAACCAAAAGCAGATGATGACGACTATGATGATGAGGATTATGAAAAATAATAATATTTCGTTTTCTTTTTTGATTATTGATTCTTTGGTGATTATGTTTTCTATATATATGGGGAAGCTTTGGTTATTAAACACACAAGTTGCATTTGTGTGCTCTGCTCTTATAACACTAGCTTCTTTTTACTCATATAAAAAATCCATAAACAAAAGAATTGATATGGGAGATAATGGAGTATATAAAGATAACTACGACGATTTAGAGGATCCATATAATCTTTTTGATGATGAAGACAAGCAAAAGCAAGCCAAAAAAAGAGATGGAGCTGTGACATATGCTATAAAAGGTTTTGCAAGTGGAATTGGTGGAGCTTTAAATATCTATAGATTAGTGGCATATGGTGTTTTGGTTGTCGCTTTTTTGTATTTAAGTAGGCATAATCTTTTTAGCCCAGTAGCCTTTTTTTTAGGGCTTAGTGTCGTTCCCATTGCATCTATGTTTTCCAGTCTTAATGGGAAATCAAAGCAGAGCTAATAATTGTTTTTTTATCTTTAAACTGAACCATCGCATTTGCATTAGCAGCTATCTTTTCTATATTTTGCTCTAGCGAGGCATCTTTTATATCACCCGTTACATGTAGAGAAAATATAGGGTATTTTTTGCCCTCAAATTTTAAATATTCACCAGTATTTAGCATAAGCTTTGTTTCTATAGTATTTGAGTCAAGATAAGATTGGTAGATTTTATTCAGAAGTTTAGTAAAGTCTTCAATCTTCAATCTAATATCTGGAAAAGTAGGATCAAAAATCTTTTGATGTTTTGTTTTTGATGAGCTAGCGCTTGCGGCACTTATGCATAAATCTAATAGAGAATATAAATTTACAATTTCTTCATGCTCCCCTATGGTTACTAGTTTTTTTGCAGCTTTTTTATATAGTTTTATGCCAATTTCATTTTCATCGTCATATCCAACAGTAATAGCATAAAAAGAGAATGAACCAAAATTTATATCAAGTATCGTAGTTTTAAAGCCATAAGTTATCTTTGCGTAGTCTTGAGCCAAATCAAATATAACTTTTGGTGTAACTTCACCCAAGAGGTATTGCGCCTCTTGATTGACTGATTTTACTCTTCCATTTTTATCAAACGAAACAAATGGATTGTAATCGTACTCAATCCAAGCTTCGCTAAATGTCATCTTTAACTTTCTATATAATTTTTAAGTTTTCTACCAACTTTAGGATGTTTTAGTTTTTTAATAGCACTACTTTCGATTTGTCTTACTCTTTCTCTAGTGACACTTAACTCTTTTCCTATCTCTTCAAGAGTTCTATCGCTTTCATCATGCATAAGACCAAATCTCATCCTAATAACCGCTTTTTCTCTGTCGTTTAATTGCTCTAATACATCATCTATTTGATCTTTTAAATCGTGATGTAGTATAAATTCCATAGGCGAAACACTTGATTTGTCTTCTACAAAATCACCAAATTTCCCATCTTCTTCAGTTCCGATAGGAGCTTCAAGACTGATTGGCTCTTTAGTTATCTTGATAACATTTTTTACTTTATCGACACTAAGTCCAACTTCTTCAGAGATAGTATCAACATCAGGCTCTTTGCCATTTTCTTGCAAGTGTTTTCTGATTATCTTATTTATTCTGTTTATGGTTTCAATCATATGGATTGGGATTCTTATAGTTCTTGCTTGGTCAGCTATGGCTCTTGATATGGCTTGTCTTATCCACCAAGTAGCATAAGTAGAAAATTTATAACCTTTTTTGTATTCAAATTTATCAACTGCTTTCATAAGTCCGATATTGCCTTCTTGAATCAAATCCAAGAAAGGAAGACCACGATTAGTGTATCTTTTTGCAATAGAGACAACGAGTCTTAAGTTTGATTTTGCCATTCTTGTTTTTGAAGTATCCGCTATCTTTTTACCTCTTTTTATCTGCTCAAGTATCTCTTTCAACCTATCTTCTTCCAAGTCAAAACCCTGTTTGCTAGCTTCTTTTGTTTGGAAGAGTTTTTTGATTTTCATGTAAGTTGAAACCATCGTAGCTTCAGGAACTTCTAGGGTTACTTCTTCTTTGCTCATTCTTGTTATTTTGGATAATATTTTTTCATGATTTTTTTTAAGCAAATCATTAAAAAGTGGTAGCATATATTCGTATCTTTTTAATTCTTTATCAAATTCTGTATCACTTTTTAGTGCAGTTTCTATAGACTTTACAAGTTCATTTATAAGCTTACTTGTAGGACCTAGCTCCATAAGGCTCGCTTTTAAGATTTTTTTCTTATATGCAAGTGTTAAATCATAAGCCATTTTCTTTTCAGGGTTATCTAAGTCTTCAGGCACTTTTAAAAGTGTTTTCATCCAATCTTTTTTAGCTTTTTCAAGTTTCTTGAAGCTTTCTAAGACTTTTATAGTTCTGCTATCATCTTTTTTATTTGGTTTTTTGGTTTTTTTATTATCGCCCTCATCGTCATCATCATCATTGTCATCTTCAAAACTTCTAAAAAGCTCTTTTACTCTTCTTTCTCGATTTATCAATGCTTCTTTATAGTCAATGATAAAATCGATAAGATATGGAACAGAACAAAATGCATCGATGATTATGTCTTCCCCAAATTCTATCTTTTTACTTATGTCTATCTCTTCTTCTTTTGTTAAAAGTGCGATTTGACCCATCTCTCTTAGGTACATCCTGACAGGACTGTCACTTCTGCTCCACTCAAGCAATTCTTTTTCACCTGCTAAGTCAAATTCTGATTCTAGTGCCTCATCTTGTAGTTTTTGTCTCTCTTCTTCGCGCTTTTGAGCCTCTTCTTTGTTTCTTAGCTTTGCAAGTTCGGCTGAAGTTATAAGAGAAACTTTGAATTTTGTTAAAAGGGCTATAACTTTTTTTGCATTTGAGGCAGTTGGTTGTTTTGGAAACAGATGCAACACTTTTTCGTAAGTTACGAAGCTTTTTTCATTTTCTTTAAATAGAGTTTCTAGGTTAGTGTAGATTTCTTTAGTGGACATCGTTTTTGTAGCCCCTTATTATTAGATGTGGTAAAAAGCCTATGAGGCGATTAAGAAAAGGATTATACCCAAATTATTTTAAAAAGACATTAAAAGTACTAAATTTAGGAGTATATGACGGCAATAATTGTTGGAACACAAATTGCTTTTATTGAAATAACTAAAGATAAAAGGTGGTGTATTCGTGCAAAATGGATATTATGATGTTGTAGGTGGTATGGTTACGCAATTTAACAAGCTTGATGTCATATCAAATAATCTTGCAAACTTAAACACTACAGCTTTTAAGAAAGATGAAACTGTAGTCGGAGATTTTAAGAGAATTTTTCAAAATGCTCAAGACGATATGCCTATAAAAGATAATACTAAAGAGGCTGCAAAGTTTTTAAATTCTAGCATAAGTGGCGTTCCTCAAATCGTTGAGCAATATACTAAATTTACACAAAATGGTATGAAAAATACAGGAAATGATCTTGATTTTGCTCTTAAAAGTGCTAATGCCTTTTTTATGGTAAAAACTCCTAGTGGGATAAGACTTACTCAAGATGGCTCATTTGTAGTTAATAATGATGGAGTTTTAAGCACCAAAGAGGGTTATCCAGTTTTGCCGGCTAATTATTTTACAAATTCGAAACTTATAAAAGTGGATACCCAAAAAAGATTCGGCTTGGATAAAAGTGGAAACATATATGCAGATAGTGACAAAGCTGGAAAACTCTTTATAGCAACAACTGATGACATAAAAAGCCTTCAAAAAGAAGGTAGTAATCTTTTTAAATTTACAGATATAAAAGCCATTCATCAAACAACACAGCAAGATATAGTGGCGCAGGGTTTTTTGGAAACTAGCAATGTAAATCCAGTAAAAGAAATGGTAGGATTAATCGAAGCAAACAGGATGGTAGAGATGTATCAAAAAGTTATGAGTTCACATATGAATGATTTAAATACAGATGCGATAAATAAACTAGCATCAACAAGAGCATAAAAGGAAAATAGATGGTAAGTTCATTATATACGGCAGCAACTGGCATGATAGCACAGCAAAAACAGATAGATACAACATCAAACAATATTGCCAATGTCAATACAATAGGCTATAAAAAACAAAGAGCAGAGTTTGCTGATTTGATGTATCAAACTATGAGATATGCTGGTACTTCTACAAGTAGTACTACTGTATCACCAACTGGTATAGAGGTGGGACTTGGTGTTAGGCCAACGGCTATAGCCAAACAGTTTACGCAAGGAAACTTTAAATCGACTGGTAATCCTCTTGATATGGCTATAACAGGACATGGATTTTTTCAAATAGCACTTCCAGATGGCACAACAGCATATACAAGAAACGGCTCTTTTAAACAAGATGGAAATGGTAATATTGTAAATAGTGATGGGTTTCAATTAGTGCCAAATATAGTTATACCACCAGGTACCACACAGATTTCAGTAGGAACTGATGGAACTGTTTCAGTTTTGCAAGCTGGTCAAACAGCTTTGAGTCAAATAGGACAAATACAATTGGCAGATTTTGTAAATCCAGCAGGACTTCACTCACTAGGAAACAATAATCTCATAGATACAACAGCTTCAGGAACAGCAGTTGTTGGTACTCCAGGCTTAAATGGAATAGGAAATATAAGGCAGAACTTTGTTGAGATGAGTAATGTTCAATTGGTTGTAGAGATGACAGACTTGATAACAGGACAAAGAGCATATGAGGCTAACTCAAAAGCTATTACCACAAGTGACCAAATGCTTCAAACTGTAAATGGACTTAAAAGATAAATTCTAATGTTGATTCTTCTTCCTTTTGTCTTAATTATAGTGATATTGGCGACAATAAATCACATATATTATAGTGATATAAAACCTATAAATATACAAAAAACTCAACATGTAGAGAAAAATGTAAACTCTCAAGATGCTATAAAAAAGTACCTTGACAAATACATAAAAAAATAGATGAAATTTCTATCTATTTTTAAGCTTACCATTCCAGTTATGATGGGCTACATCCCTCTAGGTATGGCATTTGGACTTTTGCTTTCAAAGATGATGATACCTTGGTATTATGCCTTTTTTATGTCAACTTTTATATTTGCAGGAAGTGGGCAATTTTTAGCATTAACTCTTTTTGCATCCCAGGCTACTATACTTGAGATAGGAATCGCTACATTTTTATTAAATCTTAGACATACATTTTATGGGTTATCCATGATAAGTAGTTTTAAGGACTTTTCTTGGAAGAAAAACTATCTTATATTTGGTTTGACTGATGAAACTTTTGCACTGCTAAAAACAAGCAATATAGAAGAAAAAGATAGAGAAAAAGTGTATCTTATAATCACCGCCTTAAATCAGAGTTATTGGATTATAGGCAGTGTAGTAGGAGCAATATTGGGTAATATCCTACCATTTAATTATAAAGGCATAGAGTTCTCTTTGACGGCACTTTTCGTGGTGCTTTCTATCGAATTGTATAAAAAAAGCAAACTTCACAAACCATTTTTGATAGCGGTTGTCATAGGAATTGTCGGAATGTTGGGTTTCCCAAGTGATAAGATGCTTATACTCTCACTTTCACTAGCCGCTGCAGTTTTAATCCTCTTTAGAAAGAATTTAGAAGATGCAAGATAGTTACCTGATAGCTGGTATAGCAGTAGCCACAATTGCTACAATGCTGACAAGATTTACTCCTTTTGTCTTTTTTGCCAAACGAAAACCATCTCCACTAATCAAATATATAGAGTGGAACATGCCATTGATGATAATGGTGATTTTAGTATTTTACGCACTAAAAGATGTAAAATGGGAGGAGTATCCCTTTGGCTTAGCTGAAATCATAGGAGTAGCGATAGCTGTAGCTGTACATATAAAGTGGGGCAATGCCCTGCTTAGCATAATAATCTCGACTATCACATATATGTTTTTAATACAGAAAATTTTTATTTAAAATGGATTATGGGCAAGAGAAATTTGCATCTCTTGCCCAAAAAAATATTTAGTCTATTCTACTTTTAAAACTCATTGTATCTGCGATATCTTCAAGTCTGCCTATTCTCCTCATACTAGCTGCCGTTCCTTTGTAGAAAGGAATTTTAGTGTCAGGATCAACAAAATCAGTTACTAAGTTATTGATAGGAGAGTTAGGGAAACCAAAAGCCACAAATAGTTCACCGCTTCTTGTAGAATCAGTTACATAAGCTACTACTCTTATACTTCCATAATCATTGTGAAGCATTACTAAGTCGCCACTTTTTATACCTTTATCATGTGCGTCTTTTGGATTTATCTCCATAGGTGCTATAGGCCATCTAGTGCTTGGCATTGGTAATCTTGATGTATGAAAACTTGATTGCCATGTTTCATTAACACGACCTGAAGTTACCCAAAATTCATATTTTTCCATTTGATTTTTAACTTGTCTAGGCATTGGTGGCTGAGGTGTTGGTTGGAACATTGCCTTGCCTGATTTTGTGCCAAATTTATTGTCTGTATAGAGTCTTCTAGTCCCTACTAGCTTGCCATTACTAACTTTCTTAATAGGGTTTTGTACACCATTATTGCCATTTGCTCTAAGTAGGTCATAACTTGCAAGTACACCAGTTGGTCCACCTTGTGAGTCCATTTTAGCGCCTTGTCCAGCAAAGCCATCATTAAAAGAATCCTCTTCAGTTTTCCAATCAAATCCTTCAAATCTTTTTACCATCTTTGCATTACCCTCTTTTTTGTAGAGTGATTTTATAGCATTTGCGATTTCTGCAGCTATTAGACAATCAGGCTTTGCAGTTCCAGGAGCATCTACGATTTTTTCTGAGAGTCTAACTCTTCTCTCTCCATTCATAGAAGTCAAGTTCATTTCCATAGTGGTTGCTGCAGGGAATTCAACATGAGCTACTTCTGACTTGAAAGTTGGATATATATCCACATCTATCAGAAAAAGACCCCCGTCATATTTACAAGCTCGGTATATTGCATCAGCCATAGTTTCATTGTCAGCTCCTAGATTTCTACTCATAGCTCTCTTGACAATATCACTTCTTCTTTTGAAAGCACCAGCTAATCTTTCGCCCATAATTGAATCAACAAATGGGTTACATCCCCATCCAAACCAAGCATAGTAATTTCCTTCAGCAGTTTCAGCATCAATTACTACTAAATTTTTTCTGCCAGGCATTCCCTCTGGAGTCTCTGGTCTTACATATCCTTCTTGGTGACCACCGAGTCTGCAAGATCCAGTTCCAACTCGTCCAACTGATTGAGTAAGAATTGCAAGATTTGCAATTGAAGCTACATTTTCATAGTTTTTAATACCCCAAATGATTCCTTTTTCATAAAAAATTGCTGTTCTTGGCCTATGTCCCGATTTTTTAGGCTTAGATATCCAAGCAGCAGCTTTCTTGATATCGCTTGTACTAATCCCAGTTACTTCTGAAGCTTTTCTTAAAGATATGGCATTGGCATTTGCTGTTTTCTTAAAGTCTTCAGTATGTTTTTTTATAAAATCTTTTGCTTCCCATCCTTTTTCATGAATATATGTAAAAAGTGCATTCATTAAAGTGACATCTGTTCCAGGTTTAATTCTTAAATGAAGAACATTATCCTTGCCTGCTAAGGCAATAGCATTTGTTATGCTTGATGTAATTCTTGGATCTACGAAGATTATCTTGCCAGACTCAGCAGTTTCACCTTTGTCAAACTCTTTTTTCTTGGCATCTATAGTTGAACCCTGAAGATTTTTAGCCCAGTGTATGATGAACAAGTTACTTTGAGTTTCATATGGATTCGCTCCTATTATAAAAAGTGTATCTGAAAGTTCAGTATCATAGTAGCTAGTATTGAGCTCACCTATACCCATCTCTCTTGTTGCATGAACTTCAGAGTTGTATGCAGGACGATTATGGATAGATGCTGATCTAGTCTGAATTGCTTTAAAAAACAGTTTTCCTGTTCCCCAAGTATTTTCATATCCTCCGCCGCCGCCACCATGATCAAAAGCTTTAAATGCTATTTGGTCAGGACCATCATTATCTATAATTTTTTTCAAAACTCTTGCAGCTAAATCAGAAGCATCTCTCCAAGTTGTTCTATTTAGATTGTTTCCTCCAAAAACTCGAGGATCTTTTAATCTATCTCTTGTAAAAGTGCTTTTACTATATAATGTAGCAGCCATTGCTCCACCACGAGCTGAATTCTGTCCTCGGTTGACAACACAATCTTGGTCAGGAATAACCATCACATTATACTCTTTGCCATCTCTATCAATAACACTATTTACCATCTGTTCACTTGCCCAAACTCCAAGAGCAGGTTGTTGTTTTGAAAAA
>JALUXT010000135.1 GCA_027013245.1 Campylobacteraceae bacterium | reverse complement strand
CTAAATAAGATAAGGCATAATTTTTATTTGTATAAAACCATTTAGCAAGAGCATACTGAAAATCAGATTTTTTTTCTTTATCAAGATTATTGATAAGCTGTAAAACTTCAGGAGCTAGTAGTTTGATTATTTTATTGGATGAATTTGAAATAGATTGTACTTTTTTAGAAGCATTTTTTATAAACATCTCTAAAGCAGAAATATTAGCCATTTTGATTGCATTATTTAATTGGATAAAACTTTTGTTGACATTTTTTTCTATAGAATTATCAAGCTCCAACAGTCTTACTAATGGATCAAAATCCGAATAAACTTTAATAGCATCTATAGCTTTAATCCAATCTTGAATTTCTAAAAGTAACTTAATATCTACAATGGGTGTAATACCTTCATTCTCAAAACTATATTCAAACATACCGTAAAAGACACCAGCTATTTTAAATTTTTTATCTGAAATAGTTGAGGCAAATTGTGTCATTACAAAGGACATCAAAGAGAGTGACCTAAAAGAGTGTGTTATATCAAGATAAAGTTCATCTCCATCTTCTATATTATTTGCAATTTCAATAAATTTTTCAAAGTTATTCCATAGTTCATTTTCATCTAATCCATAATTAATAATGAAACTTTTTAAATTATTATCAAATATATGATTAAATTTGCTTAATAATTCAATATCTATATTTCCCTTGTCCTTTTCCTCATACAGTTTTAATTGATACTCATCATCCTTTCCACCAAAAGCTACATAAGCTTCATCCCAAATTGATTTTTTTGTTCCAACAAGAAATAATTTATCAATACTAAGATGTCTTACCAAAGCATCCGCAACAAATGAAGTTTCATATGTTCTGTTGCCTATTTGATATTTAGCTTTTTTATAACTTCCATCTTTTTTTTCACCTGTTCCTAATGAACTAATTAATACCTTTGCCATTTTTACTCTCCCAGTTTCTTTTTTACCGATATTTATAAAACCACACCATTAAGTGCTTCTTGTTCAATCGCTTTACTAAAATCTTTATGCAATACTATATCCACAGGTTTATGCAAAGCCCTTTTTAATCTTGACAGAGCTTCTAGCTTCAATTCTAAAGAGTTGTTTTTTGACACTATAAACAGGTCAATATCACCACCTTTTTTACTCATATCAAGTCTGCTGCCAAAAAGATAGATGGTAGCATCTTCAAAAATATTGGAAATAATATCTTTAATTTTAGCTATCTCTTGCTCTTTTAATCTGACCAAATTTTTGCTCCAATCTGTTTGCAATTTCTAAGAGTAAACCACTTTTTTGAATAAAAAGATTTATACTCTGTATAGTTTCATCTATATCTTCTGGATACTCATGCGCTATTTTATTTCTTAACTCTCTCAAATCACTCCAAGTATCTATATCAACAATTCCCTCTTTTTCTATCTCTTTTAATATATCAAAAAAACTTTTTTCTACTATATCAAATCCACTATAATCCAAATAGTTTCTAAAAATTTTCACACCGATTAAATCTTGAAGTTTTGAAAATCTAAATATCAAAGCATTCAGTGCAAATCTCTCTAACTGATTTAGAGATTCATAACTCTCTATGGGTATCTTTGGATTTAAAACTTCCAAAGATTCTACTATCAACTCTTTATGTTTAGCTACCTCTTTGAAGTAGCTTGTCAATCTTTTTTCTATAAGTTTATTGTTTTTAAACATTTTTTAGCTCACTTTTTGCTTTTTCAACTAACTCAATAACAAATTCTGAACCTTTATTCTTTTTCTCCCATTTTTTTATGAAGCTTTGAAGTGATTTTTTTAAACTTTTTGCATATTTTGGATTATGAATTCCATCCCATGCTTTTTTAGCTTCATCATTTACCTTTGTATGTTTATTGTCTTCATTCATACTTGCTAAGTTGTTGATTTTACAATATAAATTTTCAACTTCATCACTATCTGGATATTTAGAGATAAAGTTCTTAATAACTTGAATATTATCTGTACTTTTAATTACTTCCAAATCTTGTAAATATTTTTCTCTTTTTTTCTCCTGCTCTTTTCTCTCTTCTTCTCTTCTTTTAAATTCTTGATTTTCAATCTCTATCTTTTTTAAATCATCCTCATTAATAAGAGTATTAACAGGTATAATTTTAATATCTTTTAATTGTGTATAAGATTTTAGATAATCTTTAGTAGTTCCTGTCTTATTATTAGCAAATTGTTTTAACTCCATATATTCTAGTTTTGAATTGCCACTATTATTTTGTTCACTTGCCATACTTAACAGCTCTTTTAATTGAGGGCTATCCCTCCAATCCAAAATTTGCTCACTAACATATAATTCAAACTCTTTGAGATACTCTTCTAAATTACTAACTCCATCTATTTTTATACTAACTTTACCATAGCCTAAAGACTTTGCCATACCTATATTATGAAAAGTGTTTGCTGTGTTATGAAATGTTAAAACTGAAAGTATTGCACCAAGTTCTGCTTTTTTGAGATTGTGGTATCGTAATTTACCTTTAAAAACTGTACCATCTCTTAATGGTTGAAAGGTAGTACCTACATTTTCATTACCTGTGTCTTGAGTCCTTACAACTGCTGAACCTCTATGAATAGGGTATCTTTTTCTTCCTGCAATTTCAAAACTGCTATCCATGAATGTTTTAAATTCTGTATTGTACTGTTTTACATACATGGGGTAATATGATGCTCTAGGAGTTCCTAAGATTTCTCTTCTTTCGTTTAATTCTTGTATATTACTTACAGCCTTAAAATGACTAAATTGTACTCTGCCCTTC
Source organism: Campylobacteraceae bacterium (assembly GCA_027013245.1). Lineage (GTDB taxonomy): Bacteria > Campylobacterota > Campylobacteria > Campylobacterales > Sulfurospirillaceae > JAADIZ01. Next base: position 6,597 of record JALUXT010000135.1, on the reverse strand, counting down.
AAAGATTTTTTTGAATTTGTATCTATATAACCAAAAATTGTTTGAGCTAAATCAAGTCTAGGATTATTTATATGATTTTCATAGATACCATCTTTTACACTATGACTATATGGTAATTTATAAAGATATGAGAGTCCAAAGTGAACTATTTTATTTCCATTTTTTTGAAAAAATACTGGTACTTTTTCACTGTTGTTAAGTTTTGCTTTCCAATAAGTCCAATCAGGGGACTCTTTTGGTTCTGTCTCTCTTTTATCGAAGTATGCAAAGAGAAAATTATTAAATACATCTTTATCCACTTTTAACTCTTTTGTCGAATTAAAAAATAAAAATTCAAATCCTTTACCATCTCCCATTTTACCACTATTCTTTCTTGAAGTTGGTTGACCTGTTAAAACTAAACTAGCCTCATTTTTTCCATTAACATCATATTTATAAAATTCTCTTAAATCATATTTTGCATTTGTTTTAGATTTATATTTTTCTCCCACTTTTATAGTATGAATTTCATTATTTACTAAATTATATTTATATGCTGATGTTTTTTGTTCTTTATCTTGAGCCTTAAAAGTATTTGACTGAAAATGTGAGGAAAAATCAACATTCAAAGCGTAATCAATCTGATTATGCTGAATTCTTCCTGGTATGCCACAATCTTCAATTATATATCCATTGTCAGTTTTTTTAAGCCACCCGCAATAAGTAGTATGTTTATGTTGATTCATTTGGGACATATAAAAATTATCAGATTTTGATAAATCCCTAACTGCATAAGTATTATCTGTAAACTGATTTTCATTAAGCTTTGAAAAACTCATAATCTCTAAAACATTTCTCACCATTCCTTTTACGGAGGAACTAGGAATATAATACTTACCATTATGATTACAAAATTTAGTTTCATTTTCGCTATCTCTAACAAAGATAGGACTCTTAGCCGTAATAATTACATCTATCACCCCACTCTCACCATCTTCAAACGGTACATCATGACTTACATCTTCTGCCCAATCAGGGTAAAACACTTCTTCATTTAGTGGTACAAAATTAAATGGTGCTGTTATCATTTTGTCTCTCCTTCAAATCCAACAAATACAACTTTTTGAAGTTTTTTTACTTTCATGTTTTCACAAAGTTTATCTTCTTCCTCTTCCCATATTTGAGCCATTTTTACTTTTAATTTGTCTATGCCTATATAAGTCTGTATATCTGTTAGTTTTATGTTTTCAGTCTCAGCAACATACCAACTCTCATTTATCTGTCTGATTGCGATAGATTTATTTTCACTTTTACTATAAAAATGTGCTTCATAGATAAAGCCACTTGTCGGCTTCAACTCTATCTTGCCAAAATCTTTAAAAATACAACAAATAGGTTTATCGCTCATCTGAATATAACCTTGATAAGTATCAAGAGTGTTTACATACTCTACAATCTCTACAATTCCATTTTTACTTTCATATTTTTTCATAATTATTTCTCACTTTCAAATATAAGATGTTTTATAAGCTTTACTAAAATATCTTTCTCTTTTGGATTTGAACTCGCTATGAGTAGAGCTAAAACAGTTAAGGCATTATCATTTATCTTCTTTTCACCACTGCTTTTATAAAGATAATCACACTTATCCAAAAAATAGACAAAAACAAAACTTGCACTTCGTTTGTTACCATCAGTAAATGGATGATTTTTTATGATAGAGTATAAAAGATGACTTGCTTTATCTTCAATAGCTGGGTACAAATCAACTCCACCAAAAGTTTGATAAATATTATCAACGATACCTTGTAACTCCCCTGCTTTTTCATTGGCAAAAAATTCACTTGCCTCTTTTCTAGAGATTAGTTCCTGTTTTAAAGTCTGTAAAACTCCTTTGACCTCATCATAAGTCAATCTATAACTTGTAGGTTTTCCCTCAAAATCATCAATACTAGACTTATCATAATTTTCCAGTAAACTTAAAGTTTTTGTATAATTTTGAAGCAGATTTAAAAGCTCTTTATCTTCTCCTATCTCTTTTGTTGATAGTAGATTGATAGTTGCTTTTAGATTGTTCAAAATCTCTTTTGTTTGCGTTAATCTTGATTTATTTATAACATAACCATCTATGAGGTACTGTTTTAAGATACTTGTTGCCCATTTTCGAAAAACAGTTGCCTCTTTTGAATCAACTCTATAACCAATAGATAAAATCATATCGAGATTATAATATTCAATATCTCTTGTAACCTCTCTATTTCCTTCGATTTGAACTGTTGCAATTTTTGCAACAGTTGTATTTTTATCAAGTTCATTACTATTAAAAATATTTTTAATATGTCTTGAAATACCTGATTTATCTCTATTGAAAAGTTTTGCTATTTGCTCCAAACTTGCCCAAACAGTCTCTTTTTGTAAATCACCTTTAAGTTCAATAGCCCCATTTTCACTTTGAAAAATTTCTATTTTATTTTGCATCTGTTTTGCTCCAACTTCCACTAAATACTCCATGTCCTTTAGTCGTAGCACCACCAAGACTTAGCATACCTGTTGTGATATCTGTTAGAGCAGACTCAAAAGCTTCTTTATACTCTTCATCCAAACCACTTTCCAAAAGTATCTCTATCTTATACTCTTTATCATCTGCAACTGTTTTTTCTTGAAACAATGCACCATCTATAGCTCCACCTGTAAATCTATCTATACTTACATGGTCAAATACTTTTGTACTGTTTTTAGTTTGAAAACAATCGCTAAAAATAACTTTTCCCTTGCCTACCTCTATATCTTTTTTAGAGTTTTTTTCTTCACCAAATATCTCTTTTACTCTACCTATACCTTTGCCATTTTCTATAGTATTAGATTGGGATTTATTATAATAAAATGCTGTTCTATGTGAAATTGCCCCTTTTATACTACTTGCAGGGATTAAAATCATCTCCTCACTTAATCGTGCATTTGTATAATCAACTGTTTTTTCATACACAGGTGTCATACCAGCATCTTTATCTCCAAAACCACTTCCAAACATAAAAAAGTCATCTGGTTTTATTTTTAGTGTGTAGAGCATATAATCTGAATCAATACTATTTTGTTTATAGTTTTCTTCATCTTTAAAATCATCATTTAAACTGCTTGAACACTCTTTTGAAGTGGTCTTTATCTCTACGATTGTAAACTTTCCGAACCCTTTAGTGCTGCCACCACCAAGTCTAAATGATGGGGAGTTTAACAGATTTACAATAGCATCAAAACTCTCTTTGTCATCTTCTATAAGCTCTATAGAAAACTTAAATCTAGTACCCTTGTAAACTACTTCTTCATCAAACTTACTATGCTCTTTGGCTACACCTTTAGAGGTAATAGCTGTATGTTCTCTTATCGGTAAATTGTCAAATATTTGCAAGAAAGGGGTCTTTTTTAAAAGTAACTCTTCATAAACTTTACCATTTTCATCTACGAGCAAAGCGTTAGAAAAAATAACTCTTGAGCCGTTATCTTTACCAAAAATATCATCCACATTGCCTTTAAAATCTTTTCGCAAAACTCCAGCTATAGATGTACCTAAAATCATAGGCAAAGCATTCCAATCTTTTTGCACAGGTGCATCTTGTAAAAAATCACTTGCATTACTTCCAACTTTTAAAGGAGTGTCAGCTTCTATAATTATATGTGCCATATGTCTAGTCATCTTTTTGCTCCTCTCTTTTCTTTGGAATTAACATTGAAATTAGCTTAGTAAATTCTAAAGGTTCTTGATTGTTTTTTATAGCATTTAATAAAAGTGTTTCGTTCTCACCTTCCCATTTTGTTTTTGCTACACCATGTGTGATATACTCTTTTACATTTGCATATATAGTATCATTTGTACTTGTAGAGCAAATACTCCTTATTTTTCCCCATTGGGAGTTCATTTTTTTATTTTTAAGATTTTTTTTGTCTTCTATAAATTTCTCTACTTCACTTAGTAGATTTAATTTTTCTTTTTTATCATCTTCTCTTTGTCGTAAAAATCTTGCTAACTCAGAATTGATGGGCTTTTTTTTATTTGGACTATTATCTTTACTATCTTCTTTTATAAATTCAAATCCATTTTTATCTAAAAACTCTGGATTGATTAGCACCTCTCCAAAGCCCTCACTTAAATACGCTCCAACTCCATTTTTTATCTCTTCTATTTGCTCATCTTTGAGATTGTTCAATACTATAACTGAACCTTTATTTATGCAAACTCTCTCATAATCTTTTGTTTGTCGCTTAGTATTGTAGGGTGTAAATGTAGAAGTTTTTATTTGAGTTTTTGAATAATCTATATTTGTGTCCTTTAAATCACTACAAAAATATTTCAAATCATAAGTAGGATTTCCACACTCATCAATGAGTGCTAGTCGACTTTTTGCATAAAGTACTATCTCATTACTATTTTGTATATTCTCAAACTTATCAAGCTCTTTTATAAACTCTATCTTTACCAATCCATACTCAGCAGATTTTGATTTACCCAATCTTTTTTTTCCCACTATGCTTGATTTTAAAAGTTCTAAATCATGTGCAGAAACTTCAGCATCTACTTTTATAGAAAACTGCCAAATAGTACCACTTTTAATGGCACTGTATCCAAACATTGAGCTATCTTTACTTCTTCTTTTCTCTTTATCATAAGCACTTTTTTGAGCATAATTATATTCTATATTTACAACTTCTAAATCATCTGTGATGTAGCCACTTCTTAACTGTTTGAGCTGATTAAATTGAGAAAAATCATCTATTTTATGGTGATTATATAGAAGTTTCTTATCTAGCTTTTCATGAAAATATGAGAGTGGCATTTTATAAGTCTCTTTTTCATCTTTTAAAACAGTAGCATCACCAAATCTGACTTTGCCACTATGAAAAATAGCAAAACTATTTTCAAAATCACCATAATTTTTTGCCACCATACCCAAAAAATTACTCCCAGGGATAAAGTCTAATTTTTCTATATTTCCCTCTGTATTTGAACTAGCAGGAAACACAATATCACTTAAAAAATTTACTCTATAAATCAACTCTTTCATTAGTTTGCCTCCACTTCAAAATCATAAAACTCACATCTTCCTAAACCTCTATTACGATTGAGTCCCATTCTTTTTATCATCTTTAAAGAGTTTTGCATGTTTTTCAGATCATCATCTTTCTCTATATCCAAGATTTGACCCTCAAAAGTCATAGGTATAACGACCTCTATCTCTCTTAAACTATCATCTACAGCTATACCTTTTTCGCCTATTTGTGTAGAGGCTATTACATCATAAAGATTATCTTGTAGTTTGTTTGTTACTATCTCTTCTTTTGTAACATCATCTAAAGTGGCATTTGCAAAATAGGCTCTACCCATATCTACACCCTCTAAACCAAAACAGTGTAAAGCAAACTCTTTATCTAGTAGTTCTGCCATCTCTCTAGCTAAACCTTTTACAGTCTTAGCAGGAACATAAGGAATTTCTTCACCATCTTTAACAACGATGCTATCAAACTTAGCACCACCACTAAGCCCACTACTTAAATGCCAATAGTCAAAAAACTTTATTTTATATTTGAGTATCATGATTTTGCCCCTTTATCAGTAATAGAAAGTATCTGCAGTATGTCATAAATAGGAGTCTTTTTATACCCATCTTTGTCTATTATTAAAGTCTCGTTAGATAACTCTTTATGAAAGTATTTTAAATTTTTATCCATAATCTCACAATTCCACTCATCTTTATCTTTTACAATTTGATTAATTCTATTGAGTAGGTTTTCAGCATTAGCATCACTTTTATACAACTCACTTAACCAATTTCTCAGCCTACGTATCGGACTGCCATCACATCTATACGCCTCTAAAGTATTTATAAAATCTCCTATATTTGCCTCATCTGCTTTATGAAGATAATAAGCACCAAAATCACAGCGAATTGTTTGTGTATCATTTTTTATAGTTAGCTCATCTTCGACAAACTTTTCCCATGATTGAAAATTACTACTTTGTATGTTGTGAAACATCAAACAAGAATTTTCCCTTTTAGAGTGGTCTTTAGCAACACCACAAAGTTTTTCAGCCAAATCAACTGCATAATGAAAAGGATATTTTTCATTTGTATAAGCAATCCCTGCACAAGCTGTTAATTTTGTAAAGTTCTCCTTTGTCTCTTCTTCAAAGTTCTCTAAAAACTCTTTCGTAAAGGATAGAGCATCATTTGCATCACATATCACAGTCACATCATCGCCACCCAAGATTATTTCTCTTATCTTTTTATCTTTTTTTGCATCCTTAAAAGCTTTATGTGTAGCATTATCAAGTTTTACAGAAAATTCACTAAGCTCCAAATTATGCTCTTTTTTCAACTTCGGTATAAGTTTTCCTAAACCATTTCCATCTATATGGATGACAGCTATTTTATTTTTAGAGTTTGATAATTTTTGTAAATCTGTATTTTCTTTATTTTTCAAAGCTCTATACGCTTCTAGTTTTTGCTTTGTAGATTTATCCATATCTTTTAAAATGGATGGTTTTGCCGTTGATGGATTTAACTTCATAATATTTAAACTCATATCAAGAGGAATGGACGGTTTATTTCTTTGTATTTTTAGATT
>JALUXT010000134.1 GCA_027013245.1 Campylobacteraceae bacterium | reverse complement strand
GTTGTATCTCCAAAAAAAATGTTTATGCCAAATATTTTTTCAAAAATTGTAAAAAAAGCAATAAAAAGAATCCCCATTGATGCATATTCTATGCCAAGACAACTCACAAGAAGCATTACAAAAGGGATTGTAAAACTCATAAGTATCGCCATGTTTTGCAATGGCAACAAACCTACAAATAAAAAAATTAGAGTTAAAACAATAAAAATCTCAAAAAGATAAATAAACTTAAACTTTTTTCTTTTTATAGAGCTATATAGAAGTAAAATCACTGGCGTTAAAAGCATTTGCCCCATAACATTTCCAAACCACCATGTCATCGTACTCATTACAAAATATTCTTGTACAATCAAACCGCCAAACAGTAAGGATATATTTCCAAAAATCGCACTAAAAGGCTGTAAAATAAAAAGGATTATACCAAAGAGTTTATAAATATCGGTAGGCTTTTTAGATGAAATTTGTAACTTAATTTTTTTACTGACATAAAATGCCAACAAAGCCTCAAGCGAATTTGTAAGAGCAATAGCCAAAGAGACAGAAAAAGAGAATCCTGTAGTAAATACCAAAAGAAATTGACCAAAAAATATACTAGGAATAATCTTTTTTCCATAAATCAAAACTACGGCGAGTGCTATACCCTCGGGAATAAAGACAGCTAAAGTGGCAATATCTTCCGTATGCTCAAAAGAAAAACTCAGATATCCACTTCCGATGTATAATAATACGATAAAAAGATTTAATAAAAAAGTTTTCATATTACTATGACTCTATTTTTACCGCTCTTTTTCGCTTCATAAAGTGCTTTGTCCGCTTTTTGTACTACATCATCAAATGTTTCAACACCCTTTGCCTGACTCACACCTATACTAATGGTAATATGCTCAACAACCTCAAAATGCTGTTTTTGTATAATTGACACAAGACTTTGTGCCCTTTTTTTCAAATCTTGGAGTTTTGCTTCTTTCATAATTATCAAAAACTCTTCACCACCCCAACGCCCAAAATAGTCATCTTTACGAATACTCTGCTGGATAATATGAGAGAACTGCTTCAAAACAGCATCTCCAACACTATGTCCATATCTGTCATTTATCTGTTTAAAATTATCCAAATCTATAAATAATACTCCGTATGGATCTTTCACAAAATCAATCTTTTTGACTATTTTTATTATTTTATATCGATTATATATACCAGTTAAATGGTCATAATATGCCAATCGTTTAGTATGTTTTGATTCTAATCTTTTTTCGCACTTTTTGAGCAGTTTCTCTAACGCATCACTACTCAGTGGTTTAAATAGATAATCACATACAGAAAGTTGTATAGAATTAAAAAGGTATTGAGATTCATTGTGTGCCGAAAATATAACAATAGGAACATCTTCATCAGATTTTCGTATCTCTTGTATCATTTCAATACCATTCATTTGAGGCATGGCAATATCTGTCAAAACAATATCAACTTGATTTTTTTTAAAAATATCAAGCCCTTCTTTACCGTTTTGTGCGATAATTACTTCCAAAAAGTACTCTTGTAAAATATCCCGCATAAGCTCACGGGTCATTGCATCATCTTCGACAAAAAGTAATTTAGCATCAAGCTTTTTCATTTTGATTCCTCTTCTAATGGTTTAGGTCGTGCAAAATAA
>JALUXT010000133.1 GCA_027013245.1 Campylobacteraceae bacterium | reverse complement strand
TTTTATGAAGCTAAGTGGTATAACCACGCTATTTCGTTCTTGCCATTTTGGATGAGGAATCATCAAATTTTTTGTTTTTATAGATAAGTCATCAAACATTATTATATCCAAATCCAAACTCCTTGGCGCATTTTTAAAACTTCTTTTTCTTTTTTGAAGATTTTCTACATGTAAAAGATTTTTTAAAAGCTCCTTTGCACTTAAGCTAGTTTGCAAAACCAAAATAGCATTTAAAAAATATTTTTGCTCAAGATACCCAAATGGTGGATTTTTCAAGATAGGCGATGTCTCAAGAACCCAAAATCTACAGTCATTTTGAAAGTACCTATAAACTGCCCTAAAGCTTTTTCTGACATTTCCAAGATTTCCACCAATTCCAACGATAGCTATGTGTTTGAATTGTTTCTTCTTTTTGTTTTTAATCGGAAAATATTTCTCAAAATAAAGTGTCAAGTCTTTATCTAAGATTATTTTCTTCAACCAATCACCTCAACACCACCACTCTTTGCTATAACTGTATCTTCTATCCTAACTCCAAAAGCATTGGGCAGATAGATACCAGGTTCAATCGTAAAAACCATATTTTCTTCTATAATATCTTTGCTCTCAGCACCGATTACTGGCAACTCGTGGATATCAAGCCCAACTCCATGACCAGTTGAGTGTATAAAATATTTGCCATATCCTGCCTTTTCTATCACTTCTCTTCCAGCTTTATCTATGTCGCTAGCACTTACCCCGACTTTTGCTTTTTTGATAGATGCTTCTTGTGCTCTTAAAACTATGTCATAAATCTTTTGCTTTTTTGCATCTTTAAATTTAGCACTTTTATTCAAAACCGTGTATTCACTCGCACTAGCAGTTCGGGTTCGGTCAGAGCAATACCTTTGATATTTCACACCGGCATCAAGTAAAAGCAGCATCTCTTCTTTCAAAATTTTATCACTAGGAAGACAATGAGGTTTTGCCGCATTTTCATCAAGAGCAACGATTGGAGAAAAACTAAGTTCAAGTTCACCATAATTTTTAAAGATATTTTCCGCTTCGTTAAAAAGTCTTTTTTCACTTAAACCAAAACCTTTATTTGAAATAAATTTGGCAAAATTATCAAATGCTCTAGCTCCCAATGTTGCGGCTTGTCGCAAAATATCAAGCTCTTTTTCACTTTTGATGATTCTTTTTTTCTGTGAAAAATTTATCTCTTTTTTAAAGTTTATGGATAATTTTACACTTAAACTCTCAAAATCATTTACACTCCACTCAAGTGGATTATAAACTAGAGATTTTACGCCAGATTTTCTTATAAGCGTACGAGCTACTTTAAATGGGTCTCTTCTATCCATCAAAATAACTTGTGCATCTTTTATATGCTCTTGCGCCTCAGTTAAATATCTAGCATCTGTTAAAAAAAATGATTCGTCTTTTAATCTTAAAAAAATCTCATTATCACACGAGAAGCCGCACTCATAGTAAACGGCATTCTCATCTTTTAATATATAATTCATTAGTTGCTTTGTGTTTTTTCTTGCTCAGCTTGTGCTTTTTTCATAGCTTCCATCTCACCAAGAATTTGCAATAGTGAAATCATACCCAAGTGATAACCAAATGGTCCAAATCCACTGATAACACCTGTACATACAGGAGCTGTCATACTGCTTGCTCGAAACTCTTC
>JALUXT010000132.1 GCA_027013245.1 Campylobacteraceae bacterium | reverse complement strand
GTTTAAAAAGGATACGCTTTTTTATGACTTTTGGGCAGAGTTATTTAACTCACATGAAATGCCTTGAAAATGTAGGTATGCTAAGAATCGATGAAGTAGAGGTAAACGGTGTAAAAGTAGTTCCGATGGAGCTTTTAGCAAAACTATTACCAGACCCAGCAAGCCTAGGAGCTAGAACTGTTGGCTTGACGAACATAGGCTGTGTGATAGAAGGCATAAAAGGCGGGAAAAGAAAAAAAGTTTATATCTACAATACTTGTGACCATCAAACTTGTTATAAAGAAACTGGTGCGCAAGCTGTGAGCTATACCACTGGAGTTCCTGCCATGATAGGAGCAAAGATGATATTGGAGGGCAAGTGGAGCGGCAAAGGAGTTTATAACATGGAAAACTTTGACGCTATGCCTTTTATGGAAGAGTTAAATAAGCAAGGCTTGCCTTGGAAAATCATAGAAATGCAACCAGATGAAACTTATGAGGTAAAGGAAAATGATGAAAAATGAAGTGATGATAGTTTGGAGTACAGACAATAGGGAAACAGCAGAAAATATGGTGCTTTTATATGCTTTAAATGCAAAATTAAAAGGTTGGTTTGATGAAGTTACTCTTTTGATTTGGGGTGCTTCTCAAAAACTTTTAGTAGAAGATACTTACTTTCAAACAAAAATAAAAGAGATAAGCGATGCAGGGGTGAGAGTAGTGGCTTGCAAAAAATGCAGTGAAAGCCTAGGCATTAAAGGCTCACTTGAAGCTTGTAGTGTTGAACTTTTTTACACAGGCGTTTTGCTTAGCGATTGGGCAAAATCTGGTAAGCCTTTACTTACATTTTAGCCAACCATGTCAGCATGACCGAAATATATAGCCTCTTGCGGTCTTTTTAGTAATTTTTGTAGTATGTTTTTTGCTTTTATCTTAGTCTCGCTATCAAAGTAAATCATCATATTTCTAGAAAATATGAAATCAAATTTTCTAAGACTAAAGAGGCTTTCATCAAAGATATTCACTCGTCTAAAAGAGACTCTGTCTTTGATGATATTTTTTAAAATATAAAATTCACCATTTTTTGTGAAATATTTGTGTTTTAGCTCATCAGTAACTCGGTGCAAACTTCTTTCATTGTATTTTGCTTCGTGTGCCTTTGATATAATCTTTTCGCTTATATCGATTCCAATTATATGAAAATCACTATATCCAGCTTCTAAAAGCATTATAGCTATGGTGTATGGTTCTTCTCCTGATGAACTAGGGGCGCATAAAATCTCTATTTTATAGCCTAAGAGTTTTGCTTTTTTTATCATTTGTTCAATCTGCGGAGTTTCTCTAAAAAAATATGTTTCATTTACTGCTAAATAATCCACAAGTTCTTGTTTTAAAGATTGATCTTCTAAAATTCTATGATATAAAAGTTCAAAACTAAATATCTCTCTTTTTCTGCAAAAAAGTATCAATTTGTTTTTTATAATCTCTCTTTTATTAAAAAAATCCAATCCTGTTTCATTTTTAAAGTATGTTATCAAATCCTCTACATCTTCAAAATCCTCAACTGGGACTGGCACTTCTTTTTTCTCTTCTTTTTGCTTTTTCTTAAAAAAACCAAACATCTAAAACTCTTCCATTGCTTTGCAAATTTGATTTATATTGCATTGTTTCGCATCTGGATTTAATTCATTTGCAGCTTTT
>JALUXT010000131.1 GCA_027013245.1 Campylobacteraceae bacterium | reverse complement strand
ATGATGTTTGGGTTTCAATCCTGCCTTCTTGGCATATATTTGAGCGAGCTGTTGAGTATTTAGCACTTTCTATGGGATGTCGCACAGTTTATTCTAGTATAAAAACTTTTGCCGCTGATTTGGAAATTTATAAACCAACATTGGTAGCCACAGTTCCAAGACTTTGGGAATCCATGCACACTAAGATAAACAATAAGCTAAAAAAAGAAAATCCAAGAAAAGCAAAGATATTTAATAAGTTAGTAGATATTTCGGCGAGTTATAATCACAACCTAAGAGTTGTAAAAGATGAATTGCCGGTATTTGAAAAAGTTAATATCTTTGTATCGTTTAGCAAAAAATTGTTGGCATATATAAAATTATGCTTCTTATTTTTGCCTAATCTTTTTGCAAAAAAGAAACTTCGAGCTGTACAAGAAAAATTTGGCGGAAGATTAAGACTCGCGGTTAGTGGTGGAGGAGCTTTGCCTGGTTTTTTAGATAGTTGGATTGATGCTGTTGGGATTCGCATAGTAAATGCTTATGGCATGACAGAGTGTGCCCCTGCTATCGCAGGGCGAGCATTGAATTGCAATACTTTTTCAACTCTTGGAGTTGCTATTAAAAATACAGAGTTAAAGATTATGGATGAAAATGAAGTCGAACTTGAAAATGGAAAAGTTGGAGAGATTTATATAAAAGGCGAGCAAGTAACTCCAGGGTATTATGATAATGATGAAGAAAATAAAAAATCATTTACTAAAGAGGGCTACTTTAAATCAGGAGATTTAGGAAAGAAAACTCTTCGTGACGAATTAGTCATAACAGGGCGTTCAAAAGAGATAATTGTGCTTGCAAATGGCGAAAATATTGACCCAAGTAAGATAGAAATGGTTGTTTCTAAATTACCATTTATCACAGATGCCATACTTGTCGGACAAGATAAAAAAGGTTTGGGTATGCTCGTTGTTGCAGATTTTGAAGAGTTAAAAGAGTATATGCTAAAAAAGTTCAACAAAGTGCTTGAAAATGTTGAGGGCATATTTGAAGATAAAAATACAACCACAAAAATAAAAAATGATATAAATAAACTTTTAAACAATAAAAATGGCTTTAAATCTTTTGAAAAATTACAAAATATACACTTCTTAAAAGATGAATTTAAAGTAGGAGATGAGTTGACAAATACGATGAAAAAAAAGAGACATGTGATAGAAAAGAAATACAAAGAAATCATAAATAAGTTTATCAAATAAATGATAGCTTTAGTCAATATATCAAAAAGTTTCGCAACGCAAGAGCTTTTTAATAACATTAGTTTTAAGCTAAATTCAAAAAATCGTGTAGGCTTGGTGGGGAGAAATGGAAGTGGAAAATCAACACTCTTTAAGCTGATTTTAGGCGATATTGAGCCTGATAATGGTGAGATATCTATACCTAAAAATTACAAAATTGGAAGCTTAAAACAGCATCTTGAATTTAGTGAAACTACACTGATTGGTGAAGCTTCACTGGCACTTGGGGAAGAAGCAAAGTATGATACGTATAGAGTCGAAAAAGTTTTATTTGGTTTGGGTTTTACTAAAGATGATTTGGAAAAAAGTCCTCACTCTTTTTCAGGTGGTTATCAAATACGAATAAATCTGGCAAAACTTTTAGTGGCAGAGCCAAATCTTTTGCTCTTAGATGAGCCAACAAATTATCTTGATATCGTTTCTC
>JALUXT010000130.1 GCA_027013245.1 Campylobacteraceae bacterium | reverse complement strand
CAGATGCAGTGATTGTCATAAAAATTTAAGCAAGAAAAACCATACAGTTTATCATAAAAAACTAGCATGCTCCACTTGTCACTCTAGTTGGAATAATAACTCTTATGAACTCTCGGTTTTTAGAGATGATACAAGCGACTATAAAAAGTGGAAAAATCTAACGCTTCAAGAAGATGGGTACTTAACGAACTTTTTAACAAAAGCCATAAAAAGCAAAAAGAAAATCCCACCAAAGATGCCTGATTGGATAACTCATGAATTCAAAGATGGGATTTGGTACAGTGGTTTTAGATACAAAAGATGGGAACATTTCAACTTAGCAAACTCAAAAGACGGAAGAATTATGATAATCCGCCCACTTTTTCAATACCGTATCAGCTATAGAGATAAAAATGGCAAAATGATACTCGATGATGTAAATAAAATAAATGGCAAAAAGATAGAAGTATGGTTGCCCTACTCTCCTCACACTATAAGTAAAGATGCAAAGTCATGTGAGAGTTGTCACAACAATCCACTGATAATAAATCCAAAAAAAACAGGCTATGAAGTCTTAGATATGCAACTGCCAAGCAACATAGTAAACGGCTCAAAACTGACAAAAGAACAGATAAGGAAAATGACTTCAAAAAGATATAAAAAGTTAAGGTCCAAAATACTATTTGGCTCTGAGTAGTCGTTTGAAAGAAAGATTTATGAATAATCTAAAGGAGCTGCAAGAGCAAATTATCTTTGCTCTGCAGACATGAGGTTTTTAAAGTGGTGTTACATTTTCCGCTTGAGGACCTTTTTGTCCTTCACCAACTGTAAAAGTAACTTTTTGTCCTTCATTTAAAGAAACTCTATCATAACCTGGGTTATTTATCTGGCGAAAATGTACAAATACATCTTTGCCTCCGTTTTCTTGCTCAATAAATCCGTAACCTTTTTCACTGTTAAACCATTTAACTGTTCCGTTCAATAACTCTTCTGCCATCTGAATGCCCTTTGTGTTTGATACATTCCATAAGGAATGCTTGAAAATATAATATGAAGTTTCTCTCTAATGGTCTATTGTCGATTTAAAGGTCACCAATATAACGCAAGATAAAGATGTAACTCGAATCACCTTTCATTGCCAAAAGTATAGCTAATTATAATTAAACAAAAATTAATGATGCACAATTTTGCATCATGAACAAAGAAATATAGCTAATTATTTTGTATTTTAGGCATTATTATGCCATAATACCTAAAATATAAAAGGGGTAATTATGCAAGAAGTCAATATAAAATTTATAAAAGATGGTCCGTTGAAAATCCATATAGATGGGGACAAAAGTATATATAAAAATATTATTTTTGATACAGACAGTAACTCAATAGATGCAAAAAAGAACATCATTCTTTGCGTTTGTGGAAAATCAAAAGAGCAGCCTTTTTGTGATGGAGTCCATAAAGCTGTAGGATTTAGCTCCAAAAATATTTTAGAAGATGAGATAATTCAAAGATATGAAGGTAAAAAGATAACTGTAATATTTAATCGCTCAATCTGTTCAGGGGCTGGTAATTGCGTGAGAAATTTTCCAAAAATCTACAAAAATGCTAGCGAAAATTGGATTTTTCCAGACGAAGATAGCGTTAAAAGTGTAAAAGAATCCATAAGAAGTTGCCCCTCGGGTGCATTATCGTATGAAATAGACAAAAAATCAACTTTAGAAAGATATGATGATGTCAAAATTAATATCATAGAAAATGGACCAATAAATGTAAAAGGGAAAGTTGCTCTTCATATTGATAAATTCTCGACCAATGCAAATCCAGAAAAATTCAGCCTATGCAGATGTGGAGCCTCACAAAATAAACCTTTTTGCGACTATACACACGCATCACTCAAAGCAAAAAGTTATACTTTTTAATGTGTTATTTTATAAAGTATTATTGCAGTTGCTATAGAAGCATTTAAGCTTGTAACATCTTTATTTATGTCTATCTTTAGTATAGTATTGGAAATTTTTAAAATTTCCTCTTCAATTCCATGACCTTCGCTACCGATTATGATTGCTGAACTTTCTGGAAATTTATACTTATCTAAACTGATGGCATTTTTTACATTTGCCGTAGATATTATAGAGTAACCGTTCTGTGCTAGAGCGAGTAAATCACTTTTTAAATCACTAGATTTATAAACTTTTATATAAAATATATTTCCAGTTGAAACACGAATACATCTCCTCAAAAAAGGAGAGCAAGTTTTCTCATCAATCACAATCGTAACAGCACCAAAAGCCGCACAAGAACGAACTATAGAACCAACATTTTCAGGAGATGTTAATCCATTTAGAACAACGATATTTCCTGTAATTTCTCCAAACTTGATATAACTTGGCTTATCTATTACAGCCATCATTCCTTGATGAATTTTATGACCAACTATCTTTTTCATAAGTTCATCACTTGCAGTATATATAGGAAAATTTATATCTTTGCAATGCTCATTTATAAAATCTAAATTTTTTTCTGTTGTAAATAACTTATGAATTTTAATATCTGTCTTAAATAGTTTTTTAAAAACATTTCTACTCTCAACCACAACATAATCATTATCCAAAGCAGATTGCTTTAATGAAATAAATTCCGTTATATCACCATCATTTACATTTGTTATATTTTTTTTAATCATGTGCAATTTTCTCTAGCCTATTTAAGCAGGGTTTATTTTATGGGACTTGCGAATTATATCAATTATGCTATGAATAGTTTATTAAAAAATACAATTTTAGTATAATATTCAAGGTCAGTAAACTAACAAAAATTCTTATGCAAAGAAATTTAATAAAAAAAGATATTAATAGTGACAATTCTTATCCATAAATATAACTTTTTTTAATCTTTATTCATAATTTATTTATTAAATATATGTATAATTCTCCAAAAAGGACATCACATGTTAAAAAAGTTGTTAATTCCGTTTGTATTTGTAATTGTTGTTTCCGCGATATATTTTGTATCTCAGGCTAGGCAAGCTAAAGAGGATAGTAAATCAGAAGTCAGGACATTTTTAAAAGAAGGTCAGCAATATATACCTTTCTCACTAAAAGATTTAAAAGGCAAGACAATAAATACAAAAGATTTAGAGGGCAAAGTTCTTTTTGTCAACTTTTGGGCAACTTGGTGTGTACCGTGTAAAACAGAAATGCCTTCCATGCAGGCACTTGACGAAAAATTAAATAAAAAATACCCAAATCAATTTAAAATGCTAGCTGTAAATATTGATACTGTTAATGTACCTCAAGTGGTTGAACTATTTGCCTTAGATTTGAAATTAAAATTTCCTATTTTATTGGATACTAAAGATATAAAAGACAAATATAAAACAACTGGTGTTCCTGAAACTTTCATAATAGATAAAAAAGGCAAAATTGCAAAAATGTATGTAGGTGCGATTGATTGGAATTTATCAAAAAATATCGATACAATAGAAAAAATAATAACAAAAGATAAATAATTTTTTAATATTTAATTTACTTATAATCAATACTTTGACATAATGACAAATAAATATAAATTTAGGAGAAGTTATGCTGTTAAAAAGTTTTTTGTCGATAATTTTGCTGTTTTTGCTTAACCCTATTTTTGCAAATGCAGCAAATCAGAAGGTACTTAGAGTTGGGATGGAGTTACAATATCCCCCATTTGAGATGAGTGAAAAAGACGGAACACCAAGCGGAATAAGTGTTGATTTAGCTAAGGCATTAGGGAAATATCTAGGCAGAAAAGTTATCATCCAAAATATAGCATGGGATGGTTTAATTCCTTCACTTAAAACCAAAAAGATTGATATCATCATATCATCAATGACCATAACGGATAGGAGAAAAAAAGTTATAGATTTTTCCATTCCTTACGCTCAATCTAATTTATGTATATTGACAAATCCAACTTCTGGCGTAAAAACCGTATCAGATTTGAACCAAAAAGGTAAAGTTATTGCGGTTAAAAAAGGAACAACTGGAAATATTTATGCTATAGAACATCTTAAAAAAGCAAAACTTTTAATTTTAGATAAAGAAAGTTCTGCAGTTTTAGAAGTTATGCAAAAAAGAGCTGATGCCTTTATATACGACCAATTAACAATATATCGTGATTGGGAGAATCATAAAAAAACAACTGTTGCCCTTCTTCAACCAATAACAAAAAAACCTGGGTATTGGGGAATTGCACTAAGAAAAAATCAGCCCAAGTTAAAAGCCAAGATAAATGCATTTATAAAAAAAGCAAAAAGCGATGGTACTTTTGATAAATTATCATATAAATATCTAAAAAATATCAAGAAAAAATTCGTTGAATTAAATATTCCTTTTTTCTTTTAATGCATATCAAATTTAAAGATTTTTTTATTCAAAAGATAAGATACAAAGAAGATGTAAACACTAAAAAACTAGTTTACATCTTCAACTTTTTACTTCTATTTGCCATCATAGGAGTATTTTCTTATTTCATGTTTATTGGAACTGATTATAATTTTAATTGGGGGAGTATATATGACTACCGACAAAAATTTATAGATGGATTTTTTACAACATTTTACATATCTTTCTTTGCGTTAATACTAAGTTTTTTTATCGGTCTTTTCTTTGCTTATGGGCAAAATTCTAAGATAATACTGCTAAGATTTTTTTCCAGATTTTATATTGAAATCATAAGGGGGACACCTCTTTTAGTACAAATTCTTATATTTTTCTATGTTATAGCTGCAAACTTAGGCTTAGATAATAGATATGTAGCTGGTGTCCTCATCTTATCTATATTTTCAGGTGCCTACATAAGTGAAATCGTTAGAGCTGCGATATTTAGCATACCAAAGGAACAATACGAAACAGGTCTCTCACTTGGGTTTACTATATTTCAAACTTATAGATATATTATTTTTCCTCAGGCATATAAGCGTATAATACCGCCACTCACCGGACAATTTGCCTCCATCATAAAAGACTCATCTTTGCTCTCAATCATATCCGTAAATGAGTTTACTATGAACGCACAAGAAGTTAATTCTTATACTTTTTCTACATTGGAGAGCTACATACCACTAGCCCTCGGATATCTACTTTTAACATACCCTATATCTTTATGGTCAAGAAAACTAGAAAAGAAAATGAAAGATTAGTTGTGCTTTAGTGAAAGCTAGCTACTAGATTTCCCACTAGCAGGTTCCATCCATCTACTAACACAAAGATAAGCAACTTAAAAGGCAGGGAAATCATAACTGGCGGGAGCATCATCATACCCATACTCATAAGAACCGAGCTCACAACCATATCTATAACAAGAAATGGGAGATAAAGTAAAAAACCTATCTCAAATGCAGTTTTGAGCTCACTTATCATAAAAGCTGGAACTGCCATAGTCAATGGAACATTATCTATATTTTTAGGATTCTTTAATTTTCTAATTCTAAAAAACAGGGCTAAATCTTTTTCTCTTGTATTTCTCACCATAAAAGCCTTAAAAGGCTTTACAGCTTTTTGGAATGCTTCTTGATACCCTATTTGCTTTGCGAGATATGGTTTTATGGCCGTATTGTATGATTGAGTTGCAACTGGCTCCATGATAAAAAATGTTAAAACCATCGCCAAGGAAACCAAGATATTGCTTGGTGGCATTTGTTGGGTTCCTAATGCTTGTCTTAGAAATGAAAAAACTATAATGAGTCTTAAAAAACTCGTCATCATAAAGAGTATAGAAGGGGCTAAAACTAAAACAGTAAGAACTACAAGTAAATTTAAACTCGTAACCAATTGCTCTGGTGTAGTTGGAGCACTTAAAGATAAATTTACAGTGGGAATTGTATCCGCACCAAAAAGCATAGATGAAAACAAGATAAAGATTATAAAAATACTTTTTTTCAATTATTTAACTTGTTTTTTTGTATCTAATATACTTTGCTTAGCAGCTTGTTTGTTTTTATTTGTAACTGAATAAAATCTTAATTCTACTCTTCTATTTTTCGCCATGCCTTCAGCAGTTGCATTTGAAGCTATTGGGCTGTATTGGGCTTTGCCTGCAGCTGTTAATCTACTAGGTTTTATATTGTCATGTATCAACTCTTTAACAACACTAACTCCTCTTGCCGTAGAAAGATCCCAATTATCCCTAAATGGTGCATTTGCAGCTGGAATGCTATTGTCTGTATAACCTACAACATTCACCAATAAACTTTGTGGTAATTTTTGAATGATAAGCGAAATCCTTTTTAAAAAAAGTATAGCATCTTCGTTTTCAATGGTTGCAGAACCTGGTTTAAAAAGCAAAGCACCTGGAAGTCTTATGACAAAACCACTCTGGGAATCTTCAAGAGTAACTTCTGGTGAACCAGTTGATTTGAGCATTTGGTTCACTTCTAAGATAGTTTTACTCAAAGCTCGCTTTACTTTTGTTGCTGATTTATTTTTACTGTCTATCGGAGAGGCCATTTGCTGTCTCTCTCTGCTTATTTCAGTTTTTGTACCACCCTCAAGTACGCTTAGAGCGCCTGCAAGTGAACCTATGGCTTCTTGTACTTTTTTTGCATCCATCGTTGACATAGATAATAACAAAACAAAGAAAGTTAAAAGTAATGACATCAAATCTCCAAATGCTGCCAACCAACCTGGCATACATTTAGGGCAATCACATGGTTTTGCTTTTTTAGCCATTATTTTTCCTAGTCAAACTGACTTTCTCTCTCTTTTGGTGGTAAAAATGCTAGAAGTTTGCCTTCTAAATTTCTTGGGTTATCGCCAGATTGTATAGCCATGATTCCTTCTAAAATCAATGTTTTAACAAGGACTTCATCGCTGTCTCTAATAAGCAAAATATTAGCAATTGGTCCACCAATTATATTTCCTAGCATCGCTCCATACATCGTAGTTAGTAAAGCAACAGCCATTGAAGGTCCGATAGCTGAGGGATCAGACATATTCATAAGCATCGCAACTAGACCAATTAAAGTTCCAATCATACCCATAGCACCAGAAAATCCACCCATTTGTTCAAATATTTGTGCATTTGCCTTATGCCTATCGCTTGTCTGTTCCATATCAATTTCAAGCAAACCTCTTATAGTATCAGGTTCATTTCCATCAACTGCCATAGAGAGACCTTTTTTTAAAAATTCATTTGTTTCGGCATTAGCATCAGCTTCAAGTGCTAAAATGCCATCTCTTCTAGCTTTCGTAGAATACTCTACCATCTTTTTGATTAGTTCAGGTATATCAACCTGAGGAGGTTTTATAGCAATCATAAAGTACTTGGCTAAACTTTTAATTTGCTCCATTTTAAAACCAACTAGAAGCACACCAGTAGTTCCACCAAAAACAATTAGTACAGATGGAATATCAATATAAGGACCAATACCAACACCCATAGCCATAGCACCAAACAATAGTGCTAAAGTCAACACTAGACCAACGACGGTTCCTAAATCCATATTTTTCAACCTTTAAATATATGCCATATTTTATGTTTATTTGTGTTAAAAGATGATTAAACTCTTGTTTACATCTTATCTTTAGCACTCTTAAAACAATATTTGGTTAAAATATCGGACATTTAACTATATTTTTTAGGAGAAAAAATTTATGAACATCTCAATCGCCATAATGGCAGCTGGACTTGGAACCAGAATGAAATCAAAAATTCCAAAAGTTTTACATAAATTAAGCGGATTTGAGATGCTATACCACATCATAAAAGAAGCCAAAAAAATCTCAGACGATATACATGTTATTCTGTATCATCAATCTGACTTGGTTCAAAAAGAGATGAGCAAATACTTTAAAGATATAAATTATATCATCCAAGACCATGAGCAATTTCCAGGAACTGGGGGAGCAATAATGGGCGTAAATCCAAAATATAGCAAGCTTTTAGTTTTAAATGGGGATATGCCTCTTCTTGAAGTTGATGATATGTTGATATTTGCAAAACAAGACAGCAGCGTTATCATGAGTAGCTTTACATGTAAGAATCCAAGCGGATATGGAAGAGTTGTACTAGATGCAAACCATAATGTCAAAAAAATCGTCGAAGAAAAAGATACTAGTGAACAAGAAAAAGATATAAACCTTGTAAACGCTGGAGTTTATCTCTTTAGCACTACATTTTTAAAAGAAAATCTTTGTAAATTAAAAAACGATAATCAACAAAAAGAATTTTACATAACAGATTTGATTAAAATTGCAAATCAAAACAATATAAAAGTAAAAACTGTGATGGTAAATGCCGATACATTTATGGGGGTTAATTCAAAATACCACCTTAGTATCGCCGAAGTTTTAATGCAGCGCAGAATCAAAAGAAGATTTATGAAACAAGGTGTCTTAATGAGACTACCTGAGAGTATATATATAGAATCAAGCGTGCAAATAGAAGGAGAAAGTGTTATTCAAAACGGAGTTAGTCTTCTTGGCGATACAAAGATTATAAACTCGACTATAAAATCAAATAGCGTTGTAGAAAACTCGACTATTCAAAACTCTGATATCGGGCCGATGGCTAGAATAAGGCCTGATTCAAATATCATAGATACGCATATAGGAAATTTTGTAGAAGTTAAAAAATCAACACTCAAAGGTGTAAAAGCTGGGCATTTGAGCTATCTTGGCGATAGCGAGATTGATAAGGGCACAAACATAGGTTGTGGAACCATTACATGTAACTATGATGGAAAATCAAAATATAAAACAATTATCGGTAAAAATGTTTTTATTGGAAGCGATAGCCAACTCATAGCTCCTGTTGTGATTGAAGATGATGTCATCATCGCTTCTGGTACAACTGTTACAAAAGATATAAAGAAAGGAAGTCTCGCTATCAACCGTGGGTCTTTAAAGATGATTGATGGCTTTTTCTATAAATTTTTTGGAAAAAATAATGGATAATTTACTAAAAAATAAAAATATACTCATAGGTGTCACGGGAAGCATTGCTATATATAAAACTCTTGAACTTATAAGATTGCTCATCAAATCAAATGCAAATGTCAGGGTAATCATGAGCGAGGAATCCAAGAGATTTATAACGCCATTGACATTTGAAGCGATTTCGCAAAATGAAGTCTTACATGTAGGCACGGAGAGTTGGTCAAACGATAAAAACCACATACACATCGGTAAATGGGCTGATATTTTCATAATAGCTCCAATATCAGCAAATAGTATAAATAAGATAGCTCATGGCATCAGCGATAATCTTCTCGTGCAAACCGTGCTTGCTTTTAATAAAAAAGTTTTAATAGCTCCTTCAGCAAATACAAATATGTTATTTCATCCTAGCACCAAAGAATCACTAAAGAAACTTGAGGATTTTGGCTACACTATCATCCAAGCTCAAAATAAACTCTTAGCTTGTAATGACAAAGGCGTGGGTGCTATGGCTGAACCGCTAGAAATATTTTTTCAAATATGCAAATCTTTACTAATAGACGATTTTTGGAGGGATAAAGAGATAATAGTAACTGGTGGTGGCACAAAAGAGAAGATAGATAATGTTAGATATATAAGCAACAATTCAAGTGGGAAAATGGCTTATAATCTTTGTTTAGTGGCTTATTTTATAGGTGCTAAAATCACTTTTATAAGTACAAATGAAGTACAAAATCTCCCAATGGATATCAATTTTATATATGCTCCTAGCTCAAGCGAATTAAACATTGCATTAAAACAAAATCTAAAAAAAGCAACTTATCTTTTTATGGTAGCTGCCGTTAGTGATTATGTTTGCAAAAAAGTACATCACGGTAAATTAAAAAAATCAGATTTAGGCGATAATTTTGATTTAAAGCTAACTAAAAATATAGATATATTAAAAAATATAGATAAAAAAGGGATAAAGACCATAGGGTTTAAAGCAGAACTTGACAAAGAAAATGCCCTTGAGAATGGAGAAAATATGTTAAAAGAAAAGAATCTTGATGCAGTTTGCTTGAATGTATTAGAAGATGAAAATAGTTTTGGTAGTCAAGATAATGAAATAACTTTGATAACTAAAGAAGCTCAAAAGAAATTGCCCTTAG
>JALUXT010000129.1 GCA_027013245.1 Campylobacteraceae bacterium | reverse complement strand
GAGCGTAAAAGTGAATTTTATATATTTAAAAAATTTTGTGAAATGCAAAGTACGAAGATTTCTCTTTTTCAAATTTTTAACCAACTAAAAACAAAAATTAAGATATCTAAAGATTCTTTTTATAGCGTAAGTCAAAGTTTGCAAAATAGAGAATTAGTCTTTTTGTTAAAAAAATATAAACAGGAAAAATCAGCAAAAAAAGTATATATTTTCGATTTTGCTATCAAAAATGGTTTGACTTTAAAAAAGGATTTTCTCAAAAGATTTGAAAATATGGTGTTTTTAGAATTATATAAAAAAGAAAAAAATCTATACTACAGTGACTATATCGATTTTTATATCAAAGATAAAAAAGAAGGAATAGTTTGCTCACTATTTACTCCACTTGTTGCATTAGAGAAGAAAATGCAAAAGGCAAAAAATTCATTAAAAGCTATGGATATAAAAAAAGTCTTCATCATTACTTTAGGAAACGAAGGAAACTTTGTGCAAAATGACATAAATTTTACTCTAATCCCATTTTGGGATTGGACTCTTGGAGATTAAAAGAGCTAATTAAGATATATACTCTTCAGTAATCACTACATTTCTGCCACTGTCTTTTGCTTTATAAAGCAAAGTATCAGCAAATCTGTATAACTCTGATTTGTCAATTTTAACATCGTGATTCTTACTAAAGTCAACAAAAGCCAATCCAAAAGAGGCAGTAACATACTTTGATGAAGCACTATTTGTTTTATGTTCTATTTTTTTCTTTTCGATAGCAACTCTTATTTTTTGCGCAACATCAACAGCACTCTTTTTGTTATCTACAACATAAATTGCGCTAAACTCTTCTCCACCCATTCTAAATGCCAAATCAGTTGCCCTTTTCATGTGCTTTTGTAAAATTTTAGCTATTTTAAACAGAACACTATCTCCACTTTGATGGCCATATGTATCATTATAAAGTTTAAAATTATCGACATCGAGTGATAACAAACAAAATATCTTCTTATTTCTTTTTGCTTGTTGTAGCTCTTTGTCGAAGGTGCTATTAAAATAGCGTCTATTGTAAAGTTTGGTTAGTGGATCAGTTATTGATAATTTTTCTAGCATTTTTCTAGCTGTAATATCTTCCATGATTGCATAGTATCCTACGATAATACCCTCTTTATTAAAATTAGGATAGATGCTCGTTTTAATCCAATAGTAGTGGCCATCTTTTGCGACATTTTTCGTCTCACCATACCAAATCTCACCATTTTGGATTGTTTGCCATAAATCTCTATATGCTTCTGACGAAGTGTTTGGGTCTCTTAAGATATTTAAGCCTTTTTCTTTAAGCTCGTCACAACTATAGCCGGTGAATTTACACAATGCTTTAGAATTTTTTTGGATTATACCATTGATGTCAGCATAGGATATAAAAACATGCTCATCTATAAGTTTTATGTATTTTTTTATCTCTTCTTGTGCCTTTTTTAACTTTGTGCTATTGTAAATAAATATAGATATTTGAATTACATTACCATGCTCGTCCAATATCGGAAATAGCCGCTTTTTATAAGTACTTTTATTTATATATTCTTCATAGATTATAGGTTTTTTGCTAATCACAATCTCATCTATATGTTTTCTTAGCTTAGTTGAAACTTCATCAGAGGCATAGTTATAAAGTTTTTTGCCTTTGAGTTTGTTTGGTGAACTCTTTAGAATTTTTGCTCCAGCACTATTTATCTCTAAAAT
>JALUXT010000128.1 GCA_027013245.1 Campylobacteraceae bacterium | reverse complement strand
AAACTTTCTAACTTTTTTATTCTCTTTGTATGGCACTAACATTGCTACTTTTTTGTGTTTTTTTCCAAACTCTATCACAAATGTTTCTCCAAGATTTTGCACTTGTTCTAAGATAGATGATAGCTCTGATTTAAATTGTCCTACTTGTATTGATTGCATAATGTCATCCTTTAGATATTTGAGTGATTATATCTATTTAATTGTCAAGTTGTCAAGTTGTTTTTATTGTTAAAAAGTTTATGTTGAGTTACTTATTTATTTTGTTTGTTATTTTTTTTTACTTTCGTTTTAAATTACTTTTGTTATCATACTTCCTAATATAATAAATAGGTGGCAAACCATGAGTGAACAATTACTACTTTCTTCTTCCATAATCGCTGTTTTAGCGATTAGCATACCTTTTCTTTTTTTAGCTACGAGCAAATTAGGAACTAGAAATAAAGGAACTCATGCCAAAAATATGGCATATGAGAGTGGGGTAACGAAACCTATAGGAGGCAGTGATAATCCATTTAGCGTAAAATTTTATCTTGTTGCTCTTTTGTTTGTGCTTTTTGATGTAGAGGTCATCTTCATGCTTCCATGGGCTGTAAATGTTCGCAGTCTTGGTCTATTTGGGTTGATTGAAATGTTTACTTTTATGATACTTCTACTAGCTGGTTTAATTTATATATATAAAGCAAAGGCTTTGACATGGCAGTAGCAGGTGAAGAGGCGATATTTGGCGATAGTGTAATAACTACAAAATTAGACAGTGCAATCTCTTGGGCAAGAGAATCTTCAATGTGGCCTTATATCTTTGGAACGGCGTGTTGTGCTATAGAGTTTATGAGCGTGGCTTCTAGTAAATTTGATATATCAAGATTTGGTGCTGAAGTCGTGAGATTTTCTCCAAGACAGGCTGATCTTTTGATTATCGCAGGAACTGTTAGCTATAAACAAGCCCCGATACTTAAGAAAATTTATGATCAAATGAGCGAGCCAAAATGGGTCATGAGTGCAGGAGCTTGCGCATGTAGCGGTGGCTTTTACGACAACTATACCACTATGCAAGGGGTTGATGAGATAATCCCTGTTGATGTTTACATCTCTGGTTGCCCTCCTCGTCCAGAAGCGTTTTTAGAAGGTCTTATGCAGATACAAAAACTCCAAGCCAAGCCATCTAAATATCTAAAAAAACGAGCCAAACGAGATTTTAAAGGTAGGCTTGATGTTTAGCCATTGCAATCACAAAATAGAATACAATAAAACACAAAACAACAGATATATAGTAAAATTAAAAGATATAAAAAATGCTATAAATTTTTTAAAAGAGGAAAAGAATTATAATTTTTTAGTAGATATTATTGCTATTGATTATCTTGATTTTAAAGGTCATAAAGAAAAAAGATTTGCTATCATATATCTTTTAAAAGATGATAAGTTTGACAATCTTGTCATCTTAAAAGCATACTTAAATGAAGATGAAATCATAGACTCTATAACTGATTTGTACAAAAGTGCAAATTGGTGTGAGAGAGAAGTGTGGGATCAATATGGACTTATCTTTAAAAATCATCCAAACTTAAAGAGAATTTTAAATCACAAAGAGTTTTTAGGTCATCCGCTAAGAAAAGATTATCCTATCACAAAAGGTCAATTATGTACCAAAACTGATGATTTGATGGATGAGATGACACCAAAACTAAAGGCTAAAGGTTATGAAGACCACGATGATTTGATGTTTTTAAATCTTGGTCCTGCACATCCTGCAAGCCATGGAACCATAAGAACATTTGTAGCCCTAGAGGGTGAAAATATAGTAAGTGCAGTTTGCGAGATAGGGTATCTTCATCGAGGTTTTGAAAAATCTTGTGAAAACCATACATATAATCAAATCATTCCTTATACAGATAGATTAAATTACTGCTCTGCCATACTAAATAACATAGCATTTGCACATACTGTTGAGGGGATGCTCGGGGTTGAACTCCCTATTCGAGGTCAATTTATACGAGTTATCATAGGTGAACTTTCAAGAATCATAGACCACCTTGTATCTTTGGCTGCGAACCTTGTGGACATGGGTGCTTTGACAAATTATTGGTATCTGTATAATCCTAGGGAAACTGCATATACTCTTCTTTCAAAGCTAACTGGAGCAAGACTCACTAACTCTTATATGCGAATTGGCGGCATGACACATGATTTATATGATGGTTTTGAAGCTGATATGAAGAGATGCTTGGAAGATGTGCAAAAGGGCATGGATGATTCGCTGAGCTTGATAGAGCATAATAGAATCTTTCAAGACAGGGCTCAAAATATAGGTGTAATGAGTGCAATTGAAGCCATAAATCGTGGATGGAGCGGGCCTAACCTAAGGGCTAGTGGCGTGGCTTATGATTTAAGGGTAAATCAGCCTTATTATCATTATGACTCATTTGATTTTGATATTGTTGTTGGAAGCACTGGTGATGTATATGATAGGATTATGGTTCGTTTTGAAGAGATACGACAAAGCATAAAAATTATAAATCAAGCTATGGCAACACTCCCTGGCGGAAACTACAAAGTTGATGACCATTCTATAATATTACCAGATAAAAAAAATGTATATAACAATATAGAAGGCTTAATGAATCAATTCAAATTGGTTTATGAGGGAGTTAAAGTTCCCGCTAAGGAATATTATAGCTCAATTGAGGCTACAAATGGCGAACTTGGATTTTACATAGCGAGTGATGGGAGCGGCACTCCATATCGAGTTAAAGTCAGACCGCCTTGTTTTTATGCTATGGCATCTCTAAGTGATATGATAGAAGGTGAGATGGTAGCTGACGCCGTACTTGATCTTGGCAGTTTAAATATCATAGCAGGGGAATTAGATAGATGAGTTTTGAATTTAGCAAAGAAAATGAACAAAAATTTCAAGAATTACTGACTAGATATCCCAAAAAAGATTCTTTAATGTTACCATCTTTATGGATGATTCAACACCAAGAGAGTTGGATTTCGTCTGTTGCCATGGAGTACCTAGCAAAGCGTTTAGATACATCACCCATGAATGTTTACTCTGTCGCATCTTTTTACACTATGTTTCATCTTGAGCCTATCGCAAAATACAATATCCAGGTATGCAAAACTCTCTCTTGCATGTTAAGGGGTAGTGAAGATATAAAACAACACATAGAAAACAAGCTTGGCATAAAAGCAGGGGAAAGCACGAAAGATATGAGATTTACCATAACCGAAGTTGAGTGTCTTGGTTCTTGCGGAACTGCACCTTGTGTTTGTATAAATGATGATTATATCCAAAATACGACACCGCAAATAGTAGATAAGATTTTGGATGGTTTAAAATGATAAAAAAAATAGAGAGTAAAAATTTTGATATAAAAGACTCACATGTGCTTAAAATTGCTAAGAAAAATGGCAGATACTCATCCATAGAAAAACTCTTTTCTATGACTCCTGAAGCTGTTTTAGATGAAGTAGATAAAAGTGGTCTTAGAGGAAAAGGAGGAGGAGGAGCACCTGCTGGTGCTAAGTGGAGGCTCATCCCAAATCCAAGTGAAAAACCAACTTACCTCATCGTAAATGCAGATGAAAGCGAGCCAGGAACTTTTAAAGATAGACAAATTTTAGAATACGACCCACACCTTTTGCTAGAAGGTATCATCTGTTCAAGTTATGCCATAAAATCAAATCACGCATATATATACATAAGGGGTGAATATGTTTTTTGGGCAAAAAGACTTCAAGTTGCTATAGATGAGGCTTATGCTGCTGGCATATTTGGAGATAAGGTCTTAGGATATGATTACAGGCTTGATGTCACACTTCACAGAGGTGCTGGAGCATATATATGTGGAGAAAAGAGTGCACTTGTTGAGTCGCTTGAGGGCAAGCGTGGACATCCAAGACTAAAGCCAAAACAAAAAGAGCCAGAATGGTTTTTCGGTTGCCCAAGTGTCGTCAACAATGTTGAAACAATATCAAGTGTGCCATATATCATCAAAGAGGGATTTGAAGCTTATAGAGCATATGGTACAGAAAAAAGTCCAGGAACTATGCTTTTTGGCTTAAGCGGACATATACAAAATCCAGGAGTTTATGAGTTAGAATTTGGTACAAATATGCTTGAGTTTATAAACCAAATAGGTGGTGGCGTAAAAGATGGAAAAAAACTAAAAGCACTAATCCCCGGTGGTTCGTCTTCGCATATTTTAAAAGCTGATGAACTTGAAGGTATCACACTTGATTACGAATCCCTAAGAGCCCATGGCTCAAGCATGGGAACAGGGGGTATGATACTGATGGATGAAGATGTTTTTATGCCCAAAGTCGTCAAAAATCTTTTTGAATTTTACCACCACGAATCTTGTGGACAATGCACGCCTTGTCGTGAAGGAGTTGGTTGGTCAGACAAGTTACTTGGTAAAATCTTAGATGGAAATGGCACCAAAAAAGACTTGGATACGCTACTTAGCCTAAGCTTTTTGCTAAATGGAAAAACCATCTGTGTTTTTGCACCATCAGTCGCTTATATCATAGACAGTTATATAGGAAAGTTTAAAGATGAGTTTTATTCTTTGGTTAAGTGATTAACTACTGAGTTGTGCTGATTTTTCTATATTGATTAGGGCATCAAAGATTTCTGCCATCTTCACAGCACTGTTTTTTGGTAATTCTTGCACACTATTTGAATCAAGTAAGCGAGATGCTAAAATATCATTTTGAAACAATTGCATACCATATTGTGATGCTTTTTTTATAATTTTTTGTGCTGTTTCATTTTTCGATAATTGTGTGTTTATTATATTTTCTTGTGCATATTGGTTTATGATGTCTTTTTTATTCATAGTTTTATCGCTCCACAAAATCTTCCTGTACTTCCATCTCTTCTGTATGAAAAATACTTTTTATCACACCTCGTACAAACAGGTATTACCTCTATATTTTCACTTTTAACACCAAAGTTTTTTAAATCATCTATACATTTACTAACGATATCGAGATAAATTGTTTTATTCCTTACATGTAAGTAATCTTCAAAGCCAGAAACCACATCTTTTTTCACTTCATAGCAACATTTTTGGATACTTGGACCTAAAATTACTTTGATATCTTGAGTTTTGCTAGAAAATTCATTTATCATCTTTTGTATAGTTTTAACAGCTATCTTTTTTTTAACTCCATTTCTTCCTGCATGTGCTACGCCTATGACATTTTTGGCTTCATCAAAAAATAAAATAGGGATACAATCCGCGACCATCACACAAAGAGCAATATCTTTTAAGTTTGAAATCATCGCATCTGTTTTTAAAACTATTTTAGTGTTTAAATCTTTTATGACTTCTATATGATCCCCGTGAATTTGATCCATAAACACAAGGTTCTTAGTGCCTATCTCCTTAGCAAAAATTTCTCTATTTTTCACTGCATGTAGAGAATCATCTCCTACATGTAAGGCTAAATTTAAACTATCAAATGGTTTTTGACTAACACCACCTAATCTATCACTAAAGATGTATCTCATCAAAACCTTGCCATTATATTATCTACATCATCCCAGCTTAGAGATTTCTCTTTTTTTATCATGTGGTAGATATATCTTGCAAACATATCTGTTTCTATGTTTACTTTAGTTTCAACGCTATAATCTCCAAAAAGAGTTTGGTTAAAAGTATGTGAGATTATAGTCAATCTAAACTCTTTGCCCATAACTTCATTTACAGTTAAGCTAACCCCATCTATCGCGATACTTCCTTTTGGAGCTATGTATTTTGAAAATTCTTGCGGATACGAGATATAAAAATCAGTAGCATTTTGATTTTTTTTGATAGATTTTATAACTCCAACACAATCAACATGACCTTGGACTATATGCCCCTCCAACCTATCACTAAGCTTCATGGCAGGCTCTATATGAACCTTTTCCTTTAAGTTTTGAACTGCCATTATACTTTTTGTTTCTTGTGAGAGTTCCACACCAAACGAACCCTCACCAAGAGATATAACAGTTAAACAAACCCCATTGATCGCTATGCTATCACCAATATTTGGTTTATATTTTGCTCTTAGCGTTAAGATACTATTTTGGTAGCTAACAACCGTGGCAAATTCTCTAATCAACCCTGTAAACATATCATTTTTCTTCTTTTTTACTATTGTCGAACTGATAAAGAGACTCATCATAGTTATCAACCAAATCCGTAAAACACTTAGAGAGCTCATTTATGATTTGAGGGTTTGGTTCTATATATATTTTATTGCTTTTTTTTGTCATTTTTATGATATTTGCATCTCTTAGCTCTTTTAAATGTCTCGAGATAGTAGGCAATGAAAAATTAAAATTATCCGCTATAGTTGTAACACAAGTTGCTTGTGCGATGAGATCATCTTTTGATTTTGATTCATCAATATGGCAAGCATAGCCACCAGAAAACATGTTTTTAAATATCTTAAATCTCGTCTCATTGCCCAATGCTTTAAAAATCTTAATTTTTTGTTCCATATTCAGCATAATATCTCCTTGCATATAAAAAAGTATTATATCTTAAAAAGCATCATTTAACAAATTAGCTAAATAACATTGACATATTTAGACAAAAATAGTACAATTATTTATTAATTTAACAAATTAGCTAAATAAGGAGTTTGGGATGTATCCGGGTTATTTTATGGGTGGTTGGATGTGGTTATTTCCATTGTTATTTTTAGGTATTATGTTTTTTATGTTTAAAAATAAGAATTTTAAAGCTCCTTGCAATGGCATGCCAAATGATGATATTCAAAAAGAAGATTCAGCATTAGAAGCACTAAAAAAGCGATATGTAAAAGGTGAAATCTCAGAAGATGATTTCAAGAAAATGAAAAAAACTTTAGAAGGATAAATTATGATGATGGATGAAATGATGGGAAAAATCAATAACCAGGACAAAGCCAAAGCAATGGATGCAATGATGAAAGACATGATGGGAAAAATGATGAATCAAATGGATATGAGTGAAATGTACCCAAAATGTACAAAAATGATGGCCAAAAAACTCCCAAGAGAAAAACGCTTGAGTATAATTCCAAAGATAATAAAATCATTAGTAGAGAACGGAAGTGCAGATATGAATGAAAAAGAAAAAAACCAAATGGTTGACAAAATTATAGAAATGATTAACTGACCTTACGCACTTTTTTCTCGAAAAGTTCTACTTTTCGTAGCTTTAGGAGGTGGTAGGGACGCCCCGTCCCTGCCGCCCCAAAAGATGTAACAGTTGCCATAACTTCTCCTTTATTTATACCATTGAAATATATATTCCCAAGCTTCCTTTGCATTTTCTACTATCTTAAATATATTTATATCATCATCGCAAATTGTACCTTCTTGAAGTAAAAATTCAAAATTTAAAGCTTTGCTCCAATATTCACTTGAAACCAAAACTATAGGAATCTTTTTAGTTCTTTTAGTTTGCACAAGTGTGAGTATTTCAAAAAATTCATCAAGCGTACCAAAACCACCTGGATAGACAACAAGTGCTTTAGCTCTTTGCATAAAATGCAATTTTCTTATAGCAAAATAGTGAAACAAAAAACAAAGTTCAGGCGTTATATATGGATTTGGAAATTGCTCTTTTGGTAAGTTTATATTTAAACCGATAGACTTAGCACCGACATCATAAGCGCCTCTATTTGCGGCTTCCATGATACCAGGACCTCCTCCTGTCATCATGGTCACTGGTGAATCATCTAAGTATTTGCCCTTAGTCCCTACTAGTTTCCCAAATTCTCTCGCATCTACATAAAAAGCATTATTCTCATCAAATCTAGCACTTCCAAACACAACAATAGTATGCTCTATACCGTACTTTTTCATGGCAAGTTCTGCTTTTAGATAATCAAGCTCCAATCTTGTAGCCCTTGTTTCATAAGACTCCATAAACTCATCGTCAGTTTCAGCGATTTTATAAGTTGGGCTATCCATGATATTTTTTATCAATTCTTTTGAATCCATATCTTTTTCCTTAAATTATTATACTCTAATCCCGTTTAACCTAAGCAAACTCTCTACCTTTGGTTCCTCGCCTCTTAGTTCAAGATACAAATCCCTCATGCTTTTACTGCCTCCAAGACCAAGTATAATCTCAAGATAATCTTTACCAATTTTTGTATCAAATATACCCTCATCAACTATGGCAAAAAAAGCATCTGCACTAAGCACTTCTGCCCATTTGTAACTATAATACCCAGCTGCATAACCACCTGCAAATATATGGGCAAAACCATTTTGAAATTTATTGTAACTTGGTGTTTTTAAGAGTGATGTTGATTCTCTTATGGAATCTAGTAAATTTTGAACTTCTTCTTTTACATGTAAGGATTGATGGAGTTTAAAATCAAACAGTGAAAACTCCACTTGCCTAAGCATACCAAGGGCAGATTGAAAGTTTTTCACCTCTACAATCTTATCTATCATCTCATCGCTCAAAATTTCACCACTCTTGTAATGTGAGGCAAAAATCTTTAAAACTTTTGGCTCATATGCAAAGTTTTCTAAAAACTGAGATGGAAACTCGACAGCATCCCACTCAACTCCTGCGATTCCACTCACTCCATTTTCATTTACTTTGCTTAGCATATGATGAAGCGCATGCCCCATCTCATGAAAAAGTGTCACAACATCATCATGTCTCAAAAGAGAAGGTGAATTTGTAGAATCTGGGAAATTTGCAACAACAAAAGCTGAGGCTAAATGCTCCACTGCTCTCTCGTCTATATGGTGGCTTTGCCAATTATGCATCCAAGCACCACCTCTTTTCCCTTTTCTGCTCTCCAAATCAAGATAGAGCCTAGCCCTAAGGGCACCATCTACTAAAATATCATAAGGAGTCGCTTTAGCATCCCATAGTTTTTCATCATTTTTGACAAATTCTATACCAAACAAAGAGTTTAAAAATTTAAACAACCCCTGCACAACTGAGTTTTGCTCAAAATAAGGTCGATAAAGTTCTTGGTCATAGTCGTATTTTGATTTTTTTAGTTTTTGTGCATAAAAAGAGAGATCATAACTATGTAAATCTTCAATATCTGCAAACTCTCTTAACTCTTCTAACTCCTTTTTTGCCATCGGCTTTGCAGCATCGACTAAATTTTCTAAAAAGCTAACAACGGTTTTTTCATCTTTTGCCATCTTTGGAGCTATTGAATACTGTGCATAATTTTCAAAACCTAAAATCCTCGCCATCTCTTGACGAAGTTCCATAAGCTCATCTATAATCTGCGCATTTTGAGGTGCTTTTGTGACAAATGCCTTATATAACTCTTCTCTTTTTTCCCTGTTTTGTCCATAAGTCATATAGGTGATATATGGCGGCATTTGCAAAGTAAATTTGTATTTTTTAACTCCATCAATTTGCACTTCATAACTCTTTTTGTCTTCTTGGCTAAGCCCTTTTACATCAACTTCCTCTAAAATCATCTCATACTCATTTATAGCATCTATCAAGTTTTGAGAAAAGTCATTTGCCTTAAGACTAAGTTTAAGATTTATCTCTTCGAGTCTTTTCTTTTTATCTTCACTTAAATTTGCTCCGCTTAATTCAAAATTTTGAATATTTAACTCTATCACTCTTTTTTGCTCACTATTTAAACCATCTTCTTTTTCTAGCAATTTAAAAGCTTTATAGATATCAAGATTTTGAGAAAGCTTAGTAGAATACTCAGTGATTATCGGCAAAGATTTAGTATATATATCTTGATTTTCTTCATCGTTATTTACTGAATTAAGATGCGATAACGGAGTAAAAAACTCTTCTAAATCCTCATCCATAAGCTCTAATGGTTTGACAAAATTTGCAAATGTTTTGTCTTTTATATTTAATAATTCGGTAATTTTTTTATTATTTTTTTCAATTTTTTTTTCTAATTTTTTGATAAAATTATCTAAATCCACCTCAAACTTTAAAAACTTATTCATGCAATTCTCCATATTTTTCTGAAATTATATCAGTTATTTAGAAACTAATACAAAATAGGCTATAATATTACTATAAATTTACAAAAATTAGGATATAAATGAAATATGATATTATAGTAGTTGGTGGTGGGCATTCGGGTATCGAAGCTGCACTTGCAAGTGCTAGACTTGGGCAT
>JALUXT010000127.1 GCA_027013245.1 Campylobacteraceae bacterium | reverse complement strand
TTTACTTTATCATATATCTTGGCATTTTTTAAAGCTTCTTGTGTAGCCTTCCCATATGGAGCAGTTTTTGGATTTGCTATCGCAATCCTTGAGATTGAATTTTGTTTTAGAAGAGATAAACCCTTTGAAAAATCTCTTTTTTTAGTGCTAAAAATTGCCAAGCCACCTAATGCGTAAAGTTTTGGAGGGTTTAGAGCAAATCCGTATTTATACAAATCTTGGGGGTATTTCATATTTGCAGACATAAAAATATCAAAAGGAGCGCCATTTTTAATCTGAGCATTTAGTTTTCCACTGCTACCCAAAATAACATCCACTTTTACTTCAGGATATTTTGTGTGAAAAGCAGCAATAAGGTCATCTATAGCAAAGCTAACATTTGCAGCAACTGCCACTTTTATACTTGAAGCATTTAAAAAAACAGCAAAAAGAAAAAAGAAAAAAAACTTCTTTAACATTCATAAACCCCTATTTCGTTATATATAAAAAAACATAACGAAAGTATAACATAAAATGTAAAAAAATATTCAACAAATAAAAAGTATGTGAAAATAAATCTATAACGGGATTGTAATCAAATATATTAATATAACCCTCTATTTTGGGGCTTTAGATAATTAAAATAAGCAACTGTACCGCAATATTTTTTTTAGACTTATTTATGTTTTAGCCACTTGTGCGGGTTATACTAGAGTAGTGCGAATTAGAGAGCCCTAAAGTAGGACTTGTGCGACTTGTATCACTTGTACGGCTGTTTTTACAAAAAATCATTTTTTTATCCATTTAAAGATATCCAAAATAACAATTTTTTTATTGCCAATATCTATCAAATATGGTACAGTGTATCCTTTAAATATCAAATCTCTTATATTCTTATCATCATAGTATAGTGATTGTCTAAACTTATAAGGCATATTAGAAAGATTGGCTATCTTTTCTTTTAATTGCTTTTTAAAAGAATTAGCTCTATCTACACTATCACAAGCAATAAACCTCCATATACTAACTAAGTTTTGTCTAAAGTCTGGATTATATTGTATAGTCAAACTGTTACCTTACAATCAGACTCTATGCTGCTCCACATGTCATTATGGGATATTGTTTTCATTGTTCCGTCTTTATATCTTCTGACAGCATTTTCAACTCTTTTTTTAGCTTCTTTAGTAGAAATAGACGGATATCCGTCGTCTAATAGGTCGTATATCATTTCTCTAAATTTTTCCTGTAGATTTATTCCACTATCTGATATCTTTTTATATATGCTATTTTCTATCTCTATTTTTATAGTTTGCATAATTTTTCCTTCTATCTTTTCAATATTTAACCACTTGTACGGGCTATTTTGCTATATTTCATCTATAGTCTCTAAAACCAACATTTACCTCTTCATTATTTTATCTTTTATAAAACATTATAATATAACTAAGATTAAAAATCAACAGTCGTTTTGATTTTTTTGTGAGTTTTATCAGACTGGGAAAATCACCTGTTTTTATGGAGGCATACATGCTTATTTAAGATTATATGAAATTATAAGGGTGGCAGAGAGGAAGGGATTCGAACCCTCGGTGAGTTGCCCCACACACGCTTTCCAAGCGTGCTCCTTAAGCCACTCGGACACCTCTCTACATCGTAAAATTTAGAAAGAGAGTATATCTACTTTGCGCTTAGACAATCTTTACATATAACATCAAAGTAGAGGGTATCGTTTAAAACTTTATCGCCTGTTTGGGCTTCGATTTGTTTTGAGATATCGTCTGTTGCTATCTCAAAATCTTCGATTTTTCCACAGTTTTGACAAACTAAATGTACATGTTTGTCTTTTTTTAACTCAAAATAATCTTTTTTATTTGCTATTTTTACTTCGCTAACTATGTCTTTTTGTAACATTTCATTTAGATTTCTGTAAATGGTTGACAAGGAGAGCGTGGGAAATTTTTTACTTATTATTTTTTGAACATCTTCGAGCGTTGCATGTCCACACTCTTGTAAAGTATCAAGAATACAAAGCCTCTGTGGTGTTGCTTTTAGTGTATGATTTTTTAATAATTTTATATGTGACATAATAATACCTTTTTTATATATGTTTTATTATAGCATAATTGCTAATTTTTTGCAAATAATAATTTTATGGTATAATAGCAGAAAGATTATAGGAGAGTAATTTAGTGGATAAAAGATACAAAGCTTTTTATGCTCGTCTTATTGTCGGCGTTACATTTATATTGGCTATACTCATCAGTAGCATTTATAGTGCCTTACATTAGATAGATACCTAATAATATCCAACGCACATACCGTTGCAAAGTTTTATCTTTTTTTCAAGAGGCGAGGGACCAAAATATTTGCACTTTTCTATATAAATTTGATAGTCATTCGTTAAGCCCAAATCATCATAAAATTTCTTTAGATTTACTAATTTCACAGCTCCAATTTGTAAAATTTGTAAGATATCATACATTTTAGAATTGTTACTTTTTGTCAGATGCGATGACGCAAGACCTGTATATTTGCAAAAAGCTTGAGCTTGTATATAACCGTCAAGTTTTGTGCATTTTTGAGTATATTTATCGTATTTTTTGGGAATAGTATCAACTTTCAGATAAACCACACTAGAGCCAT
Organism: Campylobacteraceae bacterium; assembly: GCA_027013245.1. Classification (GTDB taxonomy): domain Bacteria; phylum Campylobacterota; class Campylobacteria; order Campylobacterales; family Sulfurospirillaceae; genus JAADIZ01. The sequence goes on along the minus strand of JALUXT010000127.1, from coordinate 7,536 downwards.
CATATTTTACTGCATCCACACTTTTCCAAAATCTATAAGCATTTGACGATATGCCTATTATCTTAGATAGCTGGGCATTTAAAACATAATCATCTAACATAGTGTTATGTGAAATTTTATCCATATTCATAATATTTACTACTTAAAAAAGTTTTAAAAGTAACTGTGATAGCACGATTGCACTCACTAATGCCATCGGATAAACCGCAGCGTATGATACTGATGGAAAATCAGATTCTGATATATTATTTGCCATCGTAAGTGTCGGGGTTGAAGTCATTCCACCTGAAAGCAATCCTAAAATATTTAAAAAATTCATCTTTAAAAAGATTCTACATATAAAAGCTATCAAAAATAGAGAAAAAATCAAAGCAAATATGGCTATATATATAGGTAAAAATCCATTTTCGGATAATCCTTGAAGCAGGTATTTACCTGCATTTGTTCCGATAGAAGCCATAAATATAAGCTGTCCTAAGGTTTTCATCAAAGTATTTGAATGCGGGGAGAGTTGCCAAACTACTGGACCAATTCTTCCTATTCTTCCAAGGACTAGCGCTGTTATCAATATGCCTCCCACAAAACTAAGCTTTATGTCACCAACCATCGGAAGCGTAAAAGGAATGCTCCCTAAAAGAATACCAAATACTATACCTAAAGAGATAGGTAAAAAATCAGCCGCAGGATATTTTAAAAGATTGTTTCCTATGATATCTGTCACTCGTTCCCTATATTTTTGAGGAGTTACGACATAAAGTTTATCGCCAAGCATCAAAGCAAGAGAAGGATGAGGTGCTATATCTATGCCCGCTCTTCTTACTTTCGTAACTATTGCTCTTAGGGATTTTAACTCTTTTATGCTTGCAATTTTCTTACCAACTATGTCTTTAGAAGTTACAAGAAGACGCAAAACTTTCATATCATCATGAAATTTATAAGCATCTCCAATTTCAGCTCCAAGCATAACACTTAGCGTTTCGAGTTGTTCTTTTGTGCCTGAAACTCTGATAATATCATTAAAATGCAATTGTTTACAATCTTTTTCATCTAAATCACATTTATCTACTGACTCAATTCTTTCTATGAGAGTGGAAGTAAGCTTTTCAACTTGAGATTTTTTTATAGGGTGGTCTTTAAAGTTTTCATTTGTAATTTTAAAATTTTTGGTAAATATCAAAGGGTATTTTTGTTTTTTTTCATTTTCATAACTTTGTACTTCTTTTTGTAGATTTACTCTAAATATAATAGGCAAAATTCTTATAAAAAGTATAGTAGCAAAAATACCAAAAGGATAGACAACACCAAATATAACAGATATCAGAGGGTCATTTTTGACTTCTATGGCAGCCGCTAAAGATGGAACACTTGTGAGCGAACCTGTAAATATGCCAGCTATAACGCTATGGCTCAAGCCAAAATACGAACCGATTAAATATATGCATACAAAGATACTAAGCAAAAGTGAAATAGCTAGGATATTTAGTTTAATGCCTTCATTTTTTATGGTTTCAAAAAAACCTGGACCTGATTGAAGTCCTACTGCATAGATAAAAATTGCCAATCCAAAAAGTTTGAAATTATCTGATATAACCATACCAAAATGACCAGCAATGAGTGCCACTAAAAGCATCGCTGTAATATCTAGTGAAAATCCTCGTATCTTTATATTTCCTAAAATATATCCAACAGAAATAATCGAAAAAAGATAAAATATCTCACTATGTATCATATACATTCCTATTTTTTGCGAATTATACTATTTAAAACTTTTATTTAAGTAAAATTGGGTATAATTTTGTCCGCTCTCCTTTAGACCTGTGCAATATTTTCTAAGGACAATGCTTCAGGGTGGGAACACAGCAGAGCACTCTTTTAAAGTGTGTGCCGCAGTAATCTGAAGGAGGGTTTGTTATATAAAATCTTAACTCTCTACAAAATCATCAATTTCTTTTGCTAATTTATAAAAATTTACTTTTCCATTTTGTGATTTTTGTTTTAAAGTTTCTAGTATATGAGCTTTACCTTGCACTAACTCTTTAGATTTTACTCCGTGAGATACTGAAAGTGCTGCCTCAATAAAAGCAGATAGTCTATCGCAATCTTTAAGTGCAAGTCCATCGATGGCACAATACTTATCTTCGTTATAATCATGTATATTTTCTACTATTTTTATCTCATCTTCAACTTGGATTTTATCTAAAAATTCATTTTTCTTTCCATCATAAAGTCCGAGCAAATACTGAAATTCTTTTAAAAAATTTGATGGAATATATGGAAAAATTTCATCTTCCATCACTTTTACTTCATATTCACTGATGATATCATCTAGCCCACTAACAGAATATTTTACAGGGGAGATTATGTCTCTTGTTAATGCTTCTGGCAAATCATGAAATAAAGCACAATAAAAGTTATTTTCTATCCTTTTTTCACAAGCATCCACTTTTAAAGAATAAAAATACCCCAAAATTGCAACTATCAGCATATGTCCAAGCACGGAAGTTTCAGGAATTCTAGGAGTTTGAGCCCATCTTTTTTGAAATCTAAGTCTTCCACTTAAATCTATAATCTTTGAAATCTTTTTGTTTAATGATATCTTTCTAATACTAACCAGTTCATAATAATCCTCAATCTCTTCATCAACAGCCTCTTTTACTCTGTCAATTCCACTTAAAAATTGGCTTGTTTGATATACTATGGAAAATTCCCATTTTGTAGACAGATAAGAAGCAGCTTTTAATATAAATCTCTCTCTTTTATACATGCTAGGATTTTTTAAATACTCTTCAAATCTTTTAAGAAATTCTCCATTTTCTATATCTTTAAGAGAATCACTAAGCTTTGAAAGAACCCAAACATTTATCTCTTTCTCTTTTTTTTGCAAAGCTTTCCTAAAAACATCTGGCCTTATATCAGTTACAACGACTCGTCTTAAAAATTCAAAAATTCCTGCTTCTATGAGATGAACTTTATTGACATTTTCTTCCATATTTGCCATAAAATATGCAATTATAAATTTATGAGCTTGTTTATCTAATTCAACTAACTCAACCATACGAGGGTAATCATTCCACCTTTGTATGGAAGCTGCTGCAAACAGATGTTCAACTAATTTCGGGCTTAACATTTTACTTTATCCGAGTCAATCTCGATGGTTGTGTGGACATTTCCTCTTGGATTAAAATCTGCATATACCTTTAGCCATCTTGGTTTTAATTTTGAAAAAAGTACATCATATATCTCATTGACACTATCTTCATGAGAGATATTACGGTTCATAAAACTATTTATATAAAGTTTTATGGCTTTTAACTCTACTACAAACTCATCTGGTGTGTAATCTATATAAATAGTAGCAAAATCAGGATATCCACTTCTTGGACATAAACAACAAAATTCTGGTAGTGTTAATTTTATAATATAATTTTTTTTATGTTTATTCGGCCAAATCTCCAAATCTTTTTCTACATCAAATTCTTTTATCTCTTTTTCACCGTATTTCATATTATTATCTCTCCAATTTGTTTTAAACTTTTTGGTTTTGAAACCAAAAATCCCTGAATATAATCAGGATTATATTTTATCATTTTTGAATAAATATCTTTTTTGTCTATAAATTTAACCATACTTTTAACATTTATTTGTCTTAAAAAACTTATATATGATTTTAATATATTTGCATATTTTGGATTATCAATATTTTTAGTGTATTGAATATCGAATTTTACCATGTCTATTGGCAACTCTTTTATATATTTTAAGCTGCAATTATTGCCACCAAAATTATCTAAGCAAATTTTAAATCCCATTTTTTTATATTGTTTTAAAATTTCTTTAAATCTTCGTATCTCTTCATAAGTTCTTCTTTCGGTAAATTCTAGTATAAAATTTTCTGGTGATAATGAGTTTTTATAAAAAAGATGGCTTAAATACTGTCTAAATTCATTGTTTCTTAGAGTAACTGGGGAAATTTTAATGCTGATAAGTGCATCTTTAAAATCTACATTTTTTAATTCTTTTTCTAAGCTATCAAGTATATTTTTATCAAAAATAGTTTCATATCCAAGATGATTTACTACTCTTTGAATTTGAGTTCTAGAGAGCATGCCATCACTTTTAGAATAAATTTTTGTAAGAACTTCTAAAATTTTAATCTTATCTGTTTTTAGCTCAATTGATGGTTGGTATTTAAATATAAACTTTTTTTGCTCAATTGCATCACAAACTATCTTTTCAAAATCATTTGGTTTTATATTTGTGGTTATATTTTCTTCTGCACTTTCATACATCATCGTAAAAAGTTTTTTTATTATATTATTTATATTTTCATCATATTTTAAATCAATCAGCGAAAAATCTATCTTAATTTCTATATCATTTATACCTATGTTTTTTAATTCTTTAGAAAATATAGTTAATAAATGTCTTAATTCTTTTACCCTTCCTTTTATAACAAGTAAAAAATGCCCTCCACTATATCTTCCAATTGGAATATCTTTAAAATTATAATTTTTAAAAAATTCATCTATTTTAATTGTAAAAATTCTCAGTAAATTATCCGCATTTGATATACCATATCGATTATTTATATCTACTATATTATCTATATTTATAAGTATAACAGTAGAATCAAACTTTTTATTTTTAGTATTTTGCATTTTTTTTACTATCTCTGCTCTATTAAAAGTTTGCGTAATAGGATCTATCAAAGTAGTATTAAATTCATTGTAGATTAGATAAAGTATATAGTAGATATATATAGGTATTAACAGTGTTAAAAGTACATAACTTGTTATATCATTTTGGGAAAACTTAAAAAAAAGAAAAAGAAAAAGAGTCAATATTAAAAAAGGAAAACCCATCTTCAAAGAGGTTATGAAGCGGTTTTTCCTTTCTTGTGACTCAGAATATAACATTTAAATTATACATCCAAATGTTTTACATCTTTTGCATGTGCTTGAATATAATTTCTTCTAGGTTCTACTTCATCTCCCATAAATAGTGAAAAAGTTTCACTTGCAACTTCAAATTGATCAATTTTTACTTTTAAAAGTCTTCTATTTTCTGGGTTCATAGTAGTTTCCCAAAGTTGTTCTGGATTCATTTCACCTAAACCTTTATATCTTTGGATATATGCACCTTTTTTAGCATTTTTTTCTATCTCATTTAAGAGCTCAACTGGATCACCACCATTTAAATCTAAATCTCTCTCAAGTATCTTTTTTCTTATATATAACGCTTCTTCATAAAGAGGATTTGCAAAGAAACTTTCATTTAATTGTAACTCTTCTAAACCATCATTTGTTTGTATATACAGATGTATATTTTCATCATCTATAGTTTTATTTAATATATTATAACCTATTTCTTTTATGTATTTTTCAATTTCTTTAAACATTTTTTTATTACTCAAAGATATAATATCTGGATTTTCTATCAAGAATCTGATAATTTTTATAACAGAATATCTTTTTTCTAACTCTTTTAATATATTTCTATAAGCAGCTACAATTTTAAAAAAATCAATCAAATCATTTTTTCCAATTCCCTCAAATCCCATGCTGTCTATGCCATTATCAATTAAAAGTGAGTTAAGTTCTGTATCATCTTTTATATATATCTCTTTTTTACCTTTTTTATATCTATAAAGTGGCGGTTGAGCTAGATAAACATAACCTTTTTCTATAATAGGTCGTAAAAATCTAAATAAAAATGTCAAAAGAAGTGTTTGAATATGACTACCATCCACATCGGCATCGGTCATAATGATTAATTTATGATATCTCAATTTTTCTTCATTTAATTCTTCACCAATTCCACATCCAAGAGCTGTAATCATATTTTTAATCTCTTCAGATTTTAAGATTTTATCGATTCTACTTTTTTCAACATTTAAAATCTTACCTTTAAGAGGTAAAATTGCTTGAAAAACTCTATCTCTTCCTTGCTTAGCACTACCGCCCGCACTATCACCTTCGACTAGATAAAGTTCGCAAATACTTGCATCTTTACTTTGACAATCAGATAATTTTCCAGGAAGTGTTCCTATACTCATGGAATCTTTTCGTCTTGTTAAATCTCTTGCTTTTTTAGCGGCTTCCCTTCCTCTCGCAGCTCCTAAAGCTTTATTCATAATAGCTTTTGCTTCTATAGGATTTTCTTCAAAATATTTTACTAATTTTTCAAAAGTGAGTCTTTGAACTATAGGTTTTACATAAGTATTTCCAAGTTTTCCTTTTGTTTGACCTTCAAATTGAGGTTCAGGAACTTTAACGCTAACAACTGAAATCAAACCTTCTCTTACATCATCTCCTGTTATCTTTATATCTTTTTCACGAGCTGCCGCATTTGCATTTATATAATTTACAATTGCCCTTGTAAGACCTGCTCGAAATCCACTCTCATGAGTTCCACCTTCAGGAGTTTTAATATTATTTACAAAAGATAATACAGTTTCACTATAAGATGAATTATACATAAGTGCAATATCAACTTCTACACCATTTACAGTACTATTAAACCAATAAGAAGGAGATACCTGATCTCTTTTATTTAAATCTTCTACAAATTGCTTTAAACCTCCTTCAAAGTGAAATGTATCACTTCTTCCATCTCTATTATCTTTAAATTCTATAGTTACTTTTGGATTCAGATAGGCAATTTCGCGAAATCTTTTTGCAAGAGTATCATAAATAAAGTCAGTAGTTTCAAATATACTCGTATCTGGCCAAAATTCTATTGTTGTACCTTTTTTTCTACTGTTTTTTACAATTTCTAATTCATTTTGGGGAATACCGCAAGAAAACTCTTGACGATGTTCTTTTCCCTCTCTTTTGATAGTAGCAACTAGCTTAGAAGATAGTGCATTTACAACAGAAACACCAACTCCATGAAGACCACCACTTACTTTATAAGTATCTTTATCAAATTTACCACCCGCATGAAGTACGGTCAAAACAACAGTAGCAGCAGAAATCTTTTCAGTTGGGTGCATTCCAACAGGAATTCCTCTACCATTGTCAGTGATTATCGCAGAATGGTCATTTGTAAGTTCAACCGAAATATGATCACAATATCCAGCCATTGCTTCATCTATAGAATTATCAACTACTTCATAGATAAGATGATGAAGACCATTTATATTTGTATCACCTATATACATGCCCGGTCGTTTTCTTACTGCTTCTAAACCTTTTAGTACTTTTATATTCGATGCACCATATTCACTCATTTAAATATCTCCTTTTTTGCTCTCATTATCATATCATTATAGGCATAACTATTGTTGTAAAATTTTCATCTTCTAGTGTAAATGGAAGAGAACTATCATTAAAACCTAAAGTAAAATCACTGTTTTCAATATTTGATAAAAAATCTATCAAATATCTGCTATTTGTTGCTAGATATATCTCATTATCTAATCCTGTATTATATTCTATCTCTGTTTTTGCTTCTATATTTTCATCATTTAAACTTTCAAATACAATTTTATCTTGTTTAAACGAGATTTTCATTTCATTTGAAATTATAGATACT
>JALUXT010000126.1 GCA_027013245.1 Campylobacteraceae bacterium | reverse complement strand
AGCGTTGCTTCCAGCTCCAGCTATAACTTTAGCACTCGTGCCTTTACATGTATCGACTGCAATCTCGATACATCTTTTATGCTCTTCATGGTTTAAAGTAGCACTCTCGCCTGTTGTTCCTACTGGTACCACTACATCTATATTGTTATTGATTTGTCTTTTTATGAGTTTTGCATATTGTTCTTCATCTAATTTACCTTTTTTAAAAGGTGTAATCAAAGCTGTCATAGCTCCTTTTAAACTTTTTGTCATTTGAAATCCTTTTTTAGTATTACTGTTGTTGAATGTGCACTTACCAAATACTTTTTGGCAACATTTATTATATCTTCTTTTGTTAATTTATTTATTCTATCTTCATACTCTTCCAAAGGTTTTATATCACCCCTTGCAAAATACGAGCCAAATAGATTTGCAAGCGAAGATGAACTTTCCATAGAAAATATAAAGTCTGACTTGGTATTCGTTTTAACTTTTTCTACCTCTTTGTCGCTTATATCACCGTCCTTAACTCTTTTGATTAAACCAAGAATCTCACTTTGCACATCTTCGGCTTTTACACCTGGATTACAAACGGCTAAAAACAGAAAGATAGAAGGATCTTTTTCCTCCATATTATAAGCATAAACTTGATTTACCATCTTTTTTTTATCCACAAGCAGGCTTTGAAGCTTGCTGCTCTTACCGCTGCTTAAAAGCTCGCTCAAAGCCGAAAGTGCAACTTGGTCAGGATCATCAAAAGCAGGAATTTTATAAGCAATAGCCAGCATCTCCACTTCACTCTCTTTTTTGATTTCTACTATTTTTGCTCCATCTTGCACAGGTTCTATTTGATGATTTTTTTGGATATTTACTTTGGAATTTTTAATATGAGCAAAATACTTTGTAGCATCTTTGAAAACAGTATCTGCTTTTATATCACCTGCGACTATCACTATGGCATTGTTTGGTCTATAATACTTTTTATGGAAATCTCTTATATCTTTGATACTCCAGTTTTTAATATCATCCTTAAATCCTATAGGAGTCCAATGATATGGATGATATGTAAAAGCATTATTAAAAAGTCTAAAGTAAAGATATCCAGTAGGTGAATTATCAGTTCTCCATCTTCGCTCTTCCATCACAACTTTTCGCTCAGGCTGAAACTCTTTATCGCCAAGCTTTAGATTTTCCATAAGTTCAGCAAAAAGCTTTAAAGATTTTCCGATATTTTCGCTAGAACTTTTTATAAAATAATGTGTAAAATCAAATCCAGTAGAAGCATTATTAACTCCACCAAATCCTTTCACTATCCTATCAAATTCACCAGCTTTTAGGTTTTTTGTTGATTTAAAATTCATGTGTTCGAGCATATGAGCTATGCCACTTTTACCCATGATTTCATTGCGACTACCTACTTTATAGATTATATCCGTCGTGATAACATCACTTCCATTTTTCATAGGAATTGCAACTATTTGCAAGCCATTTTCTAGTGTTTTCGTGTAATATTTTGGCAATGAATTAGCCATTAAAACTCCTGTTAATATCAAAATTAAATATAAATATCTCATTTTCTGTCTTTTCCTATGATTTCACTTATGTGATGAACATTATCTTCTTGCATAAGATTTATAATGCCTTTATTGATGTCTCTAACCAGCATAGGCCCTCCAAATATAAATGAACTATATATCTGAACCAAACTTGCACCTGCTTTTAATCTTTTGTATGCTTCTTCCACACTATCTATCCCGCCAACTGAGATTAAAATAGTTTTACCAAAGAACTCTTTTGCTATCTCTTCAAATAATTCAAAACTCTTTTGCTTTAACACTTTGCCGCTAATCCCACCAAAATCTTTTGCCTCTTTTAAAAGCGTATAGTCTGTCGTTGTGTTTGTTGCTATTATCCCACTAGCTCCGTTGTCTATAGCGACCTTACAAATATCCAAAGCATCTTGAATCTCTAAATCTGGTGCAATTTTCAACAAAACTGGCTTTTGACTTATGCTTTTGGCTAAAATAAAAAGCTCTTTTATAAAATTTTCATTTTGCAAATCCCTTAGTCCAGGGGTATTTGGAGAAGATATGTTTATAACCATATAATCGCTCAAATCCTTAAATGACTCCATAAGCACTTTATAATCGCTCAAAGCATTATCTTGCGAAGTGATTTTATTTTTTCCTATATTTGCGCCAATAGGAGTAGCAAATGGATATATCTTTTTTATCCTATTTGATATCTTGGTCATGCCATCGTTGTTAAATCCCATAGCATTTTGAAGGCTTTGTTCTTGTATAAAACGAAATAGTCTGGGTTTTACATTGCCAGATTGAGGGAGAGGAGTTATCGTTCCAAACTCTATATGTCCAAATCCTAAAGCTGTAAGCATTTTTACCATGGTAGCATTTTTATCAAACCCAGCCGCAAGTCCAATAGGATTTAAAAAAGTTACACCCAAAAGTTCTTGTTCAAGTTTTTTATCTGTAATAAAAAAATTACTAGCCAACATAGATGTAACAAACTGCATATAATTAGAAAAAAACTTAAAAGTAAATTCAGCAATCCTATGTGAATTTTCAGGACTAAACAAAAATAAAAACTTTTTTAAAAACTCATATGTTTGCATAAAGCATCATTCCTTATTTTAAAGTCAAGTATTATACTAAAAAAAAGATAAAAAAATGATTACTTGCAATATTGGTGAGGCTAATACACGGCTGATTTCATCTAAAAATCTTATTTTTAAACAAGCTAGATATAAATATTAAAAGTGCCATAACGACAATAGTTGCACCACTCGGAATAGATACATAAAAGGAGATGATTAAGCCTAAAACAACAGAACTGATGGAAAATATAACAGCTAAAATGGCTGTCTTTAAAAAACTTTTTCCGTATTGCATCGCTGAGATAACGGGAATTACCATCAATGCTCCGATAAGCAATGCCCCGACTATTTTAATAGATAATCCTATAGTTATAGCCACTAAAGACACTAAAAGGTAGTTTAAAAAACTCGTGTTTATTCCCGTTGTAAAAGCTACATCTTCATCAAAAGATACGAACAAAAGTTTTTGATAAAAGTTTGTAATCAACAGCACACTTAAAATACCAAAAGAGGAGATAACATAAATATCATTAGCGCTTACTGCTACGATTGAACCAAACAGATAATTAAATAGTGATACATTAAACGAATGAGAGAGAGATATTACGATAATCGCCAAAGAGAGTGAACCTGTTAAAAATATCGCCAAAAGAGAGTCTGAGTATATATTGTAATTTCTTCGTAAATACTCTATAAGCCAAGAGATGGTGACTGCTGTAACCATCGCACTCCATGTTGTAGAAATACTAAATAAAAATCCAAAAGCAACACCTAAAAGTGAGATATGTGCCAAAGCATCTGAGAGCATAGAGTATCGTCTAACCACCACAAACATACCTAAAGATGAAGCCAATATAGCTATAAAAACGCCTGCTATAAATGCTCTTATCATAAAGTCATATTGTAATATTTCCATGATTTTCTTTAGTGGTTATGATGCATAACATGTGCATCGATTCCATATAATTCACTCATGGTACTACACTGCAATACCTCATTTTTATCTTCATAAGAGAGTAGCGAGCGATTAATGCAAAGCACTTTAGTCACATCACCAACAATCACCTCTAAATCATGAGTAATAAAGAGTATTGTGATATTGTCTTTTTGATTTAACTCTTTTAAAAAATCGTAAAATATTTTTTGCGAATTGGTGTCAACACCTGTATTTGGCTCATCTAATATCAAAATATCTGGTTTGCTTATAAGAGCTCTAGCTATCATAACTCTTTGACGCTGACCTCCTGAGAGTTGAGATATGAGCCTATTCTTCAAATCAGTCAAACCAACTTTGTCTATAATAAACTCCATATATGCTCTATCTTCTATGCTGGTAGAGCTAAATAGTGAGCTTTTATAAGCGAACCCAAGCTTTATAACTTCATAAACAGTAATTGGAAAGCTAGAGTCATTCTTTGTGACACCTTGGGGGACATATCCTATTTTAGAGTTATTTTTAAAGTTAACTCTATCTTTACCAAATAGTTTTACTTTGCCGCTTGTAGGGACAATAAGCCCTAGAACAAGTCTAATAAGGGTACTTTTTCCACCCCCATTAGGACCAATTATAGCGATATAATCACCTCTTTTGATATTAAAAGAGATATCTTCTATATAAGTTTTATAGTTCAGATTTTTAACTTCTATCACATAATCCATAAATTTTATTGGCAATCCATAGCCTTTTTTAGTTTTACTAAATTTTTTCGCATTATATCTAAAAACTTAACATTTTTTCTATGAGCTTGCTTGGAAATATTTCCAGCTGGACTCAATTCTTCACTTTTTGCACCTGCCTCTTTGGCGATAGTTTTAGAGAGCTTATCGTTTGCAAACTCTTCAAAAAATACCGTATGAATATTCTCTTTTTTTACGATATCAATAAGTTGCGCAATTTGTTTAGCAGAGGGTTGTTCATCTGGAGACATCCCTGAAATCGAATATTGTTTTATGCCATAATCATCTGAAAGATACCCAAAAGCATCATGATTTACAATAACTCTTTTATTCTTGCAACTCTTTAAAGTTTCATATTTATCTTGTAGAGTTTTGATTTTTTCTATATAATTTTTAGCATTCTTTTTATATGTTTTGCTGTTTATTGCATCTTTGGCAACAAGAAGAGCTTCTATCTCTTTAACCATTCTTATATAATTGTTAAAACTCAACCAATAGTGCGGATCAAAAGCCTTACCTTCTTTAAATGATTTATGTTTTTTTATTCTAACATATTTACTCATATCGGTTGTGATTTTTTCTAGATGATTAGCTTTTATTATCTTGTCCGCCCAAGGTTCCATAACGGGGCTACTGATAATAAATAGATCACTTTTCAATAGTGTTACTATATTTTGAGGTGTAGGCTCAAATGCATGTGGTTCTGTACCGAAAGGGATAAGATTATTTAGTTCAACATTGTCACCTCCTACATCTTGTACTACATCATATAGTGGGTAAATAGTAGTTGTTATTATAACTTTTGCATAAACACTGCTAACTAACAATAGCAACAATAAGAGTAATTTTTTCATTTCTTTTTTCTTTCCTGCTTAGTCGCATTTATTTCGTTGAAATTATAATATTATTTATTTTAAATGCAACTTAGTCGCATTTAAAATTGAAACATTCTTGCAGTACATTAAGTGTAAAACGAATTAATGACTCTTGTGCTACTATTTAGCTCTTGATTTATGCGTGTTATGAGATGTATAATTATGCACATAGCTATTGAAGAGTTTAAAGCTAGTAGACTATTACTCCAAATCAACTTGACTTATTAATTTATATATGATAGAATTATCATATGAAAAAAACTTCATATGAAAGGATAAGAAATGAAAAAAGTATTTAAAGCGAACAATATAAGTTGCATAAACTGTGCAAACCTCATCAAAGGCTCTTTGGAGGATGATTTTGGAGAGATTAAAGTTAATCTTGATGTTAAACCAAGAGAAGTGACGGTTGAGATAGTAGATGACTCATCTGAAGCAAAATTTAAAGAAGAGATGAATGAGCTCGGATACAGCGTTATTGAAGAGTAATAAAGTGGATAAAGATAGATTGACTCGCTCTTGCTGTGAGGGGGTTAGCTATATCGACACCATAAATCAATCTTTGCCAAGTGATGATAAGATAGCAAAGATTACATCAATTTGCAAGGCACTTAGTGACCCAGTTAGGGTGAAGATGCTGTTTGCCTTGCAAGATTATGAGATATGTGTTGGAGAGATGTCAAACCTTCTTGGCATCTCTCAATCACATGTATCGCATCAATTTAGGATTTTAAGAAGATACGAGATAGTAGATTTTAAAAAAGATAAAAAGATGTCCTTTTACAGGATTGTTAGTGAGGATGCTAAGCAAATGTTGGCAATAGCAGACAAAAAGATAAAAGAAGAATAAAAATGGCAAAAGAGAAAATAAACTTAAATATTTCGGGTATGACTTGTGTCAACTGCTCAAATGGCATACAAAAAGTCGTAAACAAATTAGATGGGTTAGAGAGTTCAAAGGTGAGTTTCGCTTCAAATAGTGGCGAATTCGTGATAGATTCAGATAAGATAGACAAAGATAAATTGATAAAAAAAATCAAAACATTAGGATATGGTGTCGAAGAAGACATAAAAGCACTTGAAATAGCAAAGAAAAAAGCATACTATAAGTTAAGAAGACTTTTTATAACAGCTTTGGTTTTGAGTATAAGTATCTTTTATTTTCTATTTTTTCCAGTTGCAAATATCAATCTATATATAATGTTCGCATTGGGAAGTATCGTCCAATTTTACCCTGGTGGTAGATTTTATTCGCTTGCTTTCAAGGCGATAAGTCATAAAAACTTTGACATGAATGTGTTAGTTGCTCTTGGAACAAGTGCGGCGTACTTTTACTCTGCTTTTGTGGTGCTCTTCCCTGCCCTGTTTCCTGCTCATCTGAGATTTATATATTTTGATGGAGCTAGTGTTATCATCACTTTTATCCTCTTAGGTCGTTTATTAGAAGAGAGAAGTAAGGCAAAAGCTACTGATTTTTTGAAAAATCTGATGAACTTAGCACCTCTAAATGCTCAAAGAATTGAGAAAGATGGAACTATAACGCAAATACCAGCAATTGAGCTAAATATAGAAGATATCGTTCTTGTTAAACAAGGCGAAAAGGTTTCGGCTGATGGCATAGTGATAGAAGGTGGAGCTGAAATTGATACATCCATGATAACAGGAGAACCACTTCCTGCATACAAAACAATAAACGATGAAGTGGTAGCAGGAACCATAAACACTGCTGGCTTGATAAAAGTAAAAGTAACAAAATTAGCAAATGACACCACACTTTCAAAGATAATTGCACTCTTGAATGAAGCTCAGAGCAAAAGTATGCCGATAGCTAGATTTGCAGATAAAGTTGCAAATGTATTTGTACCGATTGTTATACTTATCTCTATTTTGACATTTTTTGTATGGTACTTTTTTGTAGGAGATGCCCTTAGTGCGATACTAGCTTCCATCTCAGTTCTTATCATATCTTGTCCATGTGCTTTGGGACTAGCAACTCCTATAGCTATCGTTAGTGCTGTTGGAAAAGGTGCCAAGGAAGGAATTTTGATAAAAAATCCTGAAGTTTTGGAGATAATCAAAGATATCAAATATGCAGTTTTTGACAAAACAGGAACTATAACAAAAGGTGAGATTTCTGTCAAAGATGTTATGCTTGATGAACAATATTTAGAAGTTTTAGGCTCAACTGAGAGTTATAGCGAACACCCTATCTCAAAAGCCATAACTAACTATATAAAAGAAAAAGGATATGCTTGCACACAAAAGATTGAAGACATGCAAGTATTACCAGGATTTGGGGTAAGTGCTAAAAGTGGTGATGAACAGATTTTGATAGGAAATATAACTCTTTTAGAGAACAATAAAGTAGATATACCAAAAGAGTATATGGAATTTTTTGAAAAAACTATCAATGCGGGAAATGGAGCTGTATTTGCAAGTGTTGGTAAAGATTGTATTGGTGTTATAGCTTTGGAAGATAGTCTAAAAGATGGTGCAGTCAAACTAATACAAAGCCTAAAGGCCAAAAATATAGTGCCGATTTTACTAACAGGTGACAATGAAGTAACAGCCAAAAAAATTGCAAGTGAAGTTGGAATCGAGTTGGTTTATGCGGGAGTTTTACCAGATGAAAAATACAAAGTCATAAAAGATTTGCAAAAAGATGCAAAAGTGCTTTTTGTGGGAGACGGCATCAATGATTCGGTTTCTATAAAACAAGCAGATATCGGAATTGCATTAAATTCTGGCTCCGATATAACAAAAGATGCAGGAGATATAATTCTCATGAACAATGAAATTATCTCTGTTTTAAAGAGTATAAATCTCTCTCAAAGAGCTATGAACACCATAAAACAAAATCTCTTTTGGGCGTTTTTCTACAACTCTATAGGCATCCCGATAGCAGCAGGCGTTCTATACCCAGTATTTGGGATAATGCTAACACCTGTATATGCGGGAATCGCTATGAGTTTTAGCTCTGTAAGTGTTGTGCTTAACTCCCTAAGATTAAAATTTGCTAAACTGCAAGGGTAGCGAAGTAATAATAAACATAAAATAGTGTATAATATCCTTGTATAGTGATATAAGGATATTATATGAAAGATTTAATTTATGTAGGTATTGGCACAAGTGCTGGTGGATTGAAGGTTTTAGAAGAACTTGTAAAAGAACTTCCAGATGATAAAAACTATGTATATATCATATCTCAACATCTCGACCCCACTAAAAAAAGCTCTCTTGTAGATATT
This sequence comes from Campylobacteraceae bacterium, assembly GCA_027013245.1. Classification (GTDB taxonomy): domain Bacteria; phylum Campylobacterota; class Campylobacteria; order Campylobacterales; family Sulfurospirillaceae; genus JAADIZ01. The sequence goes on along the minus strand of JALUXT010000126.1, from coordinate 1,785 downwards.
CTATCTCGCACAAGCACTTTGCCTGTGTTTGAGATAGAGATGGATACCAAGTTTTTACCAAATAGCATATATACCGTCCCTTCTTCTTATAATCTTGTTTGTAAAAACTACCATCTAACACTTGAAAAAGCGCCTCTCACTCCGCATACCCCTACTCCTTCTATTGATATCATGTTTAAAACTTTAGCTTCATATAAAAAGAAAAATAGTATAGGAATAGTCTTAACGGGTACTGGCAATGATGGGACAGCGGGCATACAAAAGATAAAAGAAAATGGCGGCTTCACTATAGCCCAAAATCCACTTCAAGCACAGTATCCAAATATGCCTCAAAATGCCATCGATTCTGGTTATGTTGATGAGGTATTGCCTATAGGTGAGATTGCTGAGTATCTTTCGTCACATGTCTTAAAGAAAAAACATCTTAAAATTATGATTTTACCACATGTTCTCACTGCAATTAAAAAAGTTTTAAAAAAAGAGGAAAATTTTGATATAGATAAATACAAAAATGATACGATTATGCATCGTATAAACAAAAGAATGCTTTTGACAGGAAAGCACACACAAGAGGAGTACTTAGAGTTTATAAAGACAAACAATCAAGAGCCACATCTTTTACATCAAGATATCCTGATAGGAGTTACCTCATTTTTTAGAGACAATGAGTCATTTCAAGCACTAGAAGAAAGACTTGTTACATTTTTGCAAGAGAAACCAGATGATTACGAGCTAAGAGTTTGGTCTATCGCATGCTCTAGTGGTGAAGAGGCGTATTCGCTGGCTATTCTCATCAGCGAAATTTGCAAAAAATTGAAAAAATCCCTTATTGTTCGTATCTTTGCTACTGATATCGATGAAGAAGCCATCAAGGTTGCAAGAGAGGCATATTACCCCAAAAGTGCTTTGGAAAAAATGGATAAAAATCTAATCAAAAGATATTTTACAAAGACTACCGATGGATACAAAATCATAAAATCCATAAGAGAGCAGATAGTCTTTACTCACCACAATCTATTGAGCGACCCACCATTTATAAGTCAAGATGTCATCAGTTGTAGAAATTTCTTGATATATATAAAACCAGAAGACCAACAGGGGATATTTTCTCTTTTGCATTATTCACTAAAAGACAATGGTATTTTGTTTTTAGGCTCATCCGAGTCGCCTTTGATAGGCATCAAATACTTCTTGGCACTTGACAGTGAACACAAAATCTATAAAAAAGAGAAACTAAAAAATCCACCAAAGATATCAAGTCACTACTTTTCAAAACATCTCGAAAATAGTGATAAAAATAGTTCTATATCACTAGATAAAGCACAACCATTAGATATAGAAAATCGAATTTCAAAAAAGATTTTTGACTTCTTTGCACCAGATTGTGTACTTGTGGATAAAGATTACTCTATCGTATATAAAAAAGGGGATATTCAATTTTTACACTTCTCTAGTGGGTTTGTTACGCTAAATATCCTAGATAATGTAGATGAAAATCTACGCTATGATATAGCGGTTTTACTCACTCGTGCATTTAGCTCTAACAAAATAGAGAAGACAAAATTTATCGAAATAAGTGCTGGCAAGGCTGACGCTGTTTTTGTAAGAGTAATAGCCCACCCTTTTGCAAACTCAAACCAAGATGCTTTTTTATTGTTGTATTTCCAGAAGTTGAGTGTTGCAGAGTTGGAATTTAACTCAACCAATGCTCTTTTGCCTGATGAATCCTTTATGATTGGAAGCCTAACAACCCAGCTCCAAGAGATAAAAAAAGCAAACAGTACT
>JALUXT010000125.1 GCA_027013245.1 Campylobacteraceae bacterium | reverse complement strand
CAATATTTTCAGGTTTTCCTATACAAAAGAAAAATTTAGATTTTTTAGGAACCACCTCTTCATACCAAAGGTTTTTACTCACACCATCTACAAGAAAATTTCTAGCTAATACTGGAAGATCCAGTTTTTGAAAATCACTATCACTAAAGAGTGTTAAATTTTTTCCTAAAAACTCTTGGAGTTTTGAAGTGTCAAAGGTATTAAAAGTGGCTTCATCATCTTCAAGCAGTGCATTTGTTATATTTTCAAAAATTATAGGTTTTGATTTTTGTGGTTTTAGTTTTGAAAACTTTATTAACTCTTGCTTGAGTGTTTCATCAAATGCGATATCAAAATCTTCTATAGTATCAAGTAAATTCTGAATAACTGACGGACTTGTAGCATTAAAATATGACTTTACATTACTTCTTACTGGTCTCGTTAAAAGCTGTGCTTCAAAAAAACTATAAGCACCTGTCTTATGCGAATCTTCATCATCATTTGAACCACCAAAAATATAATTTACTAAACCTTGTGAACCTTCTTTATTAAAAGCTTCTCTAAATGCACCTTTTAAGCTACTACTGTTTATATTAGGCAAGTTTGTTATGCTGTCTCTTTGTACTTGATTATCTATGACATCAAAGTTAATGTCACCGCTTCCTACATGTAAGTTACTTAGTGTTTCAATCTTATAGAGTTCTGTTTTCATTAATTTTGTCCTTTTTGATAAGTGTGTTGGTTATAGCCAATTTTTTGGCAATTTAAATTATTTAGATTTTTAATAAGCAATTCAGAGGGATTTATAAAAATAGAACCTTTTTCATAGAGATAAAGAGTATGGCTCTTTTTAAACTTATTATGTTGTGTTGCATGTTTTTTATTTATAAGTGTTCTAAAACTAATTTCACTAGTGATAGCAAAATCACAATGCTCTTTTATAGGAAGTGTAATATACGAATCACTTATAAGTGTTAAGTGGTCATGTTTATCTTTATAGCTGAGTGTTTCATTACTTTTTACAAGCTCAAGCTTAAAAGATGAACCATCAGCACCAAGTGAAACAATAGAGCTTTTTAATTCATATGTACACTCTAAATAAAATGCAAATTGAAAATCACCTTTGAGTTTGTAAGATGTTTTCTTAAAAAGCGAATTATCTGCTCCTCCTGTTTTATTACCTATTTGTTCAATTGGAATAAAAATATCTGCAGAAGATAAATTTTTTCCTGATTGTATATCTACAAAATTATCATAAATATCTATTTTTGGATTATAATTCTTTAACAAACCATTTTCATAAGGATATTTATCACTATTCACTTTTTTTATAAAAGACATTTCGCCTTGCTTCAAAAACAAAGCACCTATACTTTCAATAGCTCCAAAGTTTTGTATCGTAGTATCACTCATGCTAAATTTCTCAGAACCAACCAACTCATTTGCCTTATGCCACTTCTGTTTATCTACCCATTCACCTCTGATTTTTCGTGTAAGTGTACCTGACTGTGTCATAATCTCTTTTTTTAACATTCCTAAAATCGCACTTTGCTGAGGAAATTGTCTTGATTTTACGAGGTATGTCCCATGGTCTTTATCTCCAATTTTTCCAAAAGTGTTGTCTCCACCAAACAAGAAAGGCTCTAAGGGAGTTAATGTTACTAAATATCTCATTGCTTGTCTCCTTTTACAAACTTTACAAACCTAAGTGTCGAGTAGATGATGTTTAGCTTTTCAGAATCTTTTATACTTTCATCTTTAAAC
>JALUXT010000124.1 GCA_027013245.1 Campylobacteraceae bacterium | reverse complement strand
TATACATAATCATAATATATATATTAATCAATTTATAGGAATTTTTTCTACAATAATTTTACATTTAAAATTTAGACATTATTTGATTTCAATTTTTGGTGGAACTTTTTTATATGTATGTTTGGAAAATTTTATCTAACGGTTGAGTTGAGAATAGTATACTCAGCGAAGATGAAGAACGATTTATTAGTTGATATTATATCACCTAGTAAAAAGATTTTGGGAGCAAACTATTTTGCTCCCGAGTATAGTTTATCTTAAAGCTACTAGCTTTCTTCTCATGTATGCTATCTTACTTTGAAGTGGTAAATGCTTAGGGCAATTGTCCTCACAAGCAAGCAGGCTCATACATCCAAATACACCATTATCATCGCCAACTAATTCGTAAAAGTCTTCATCAGTTCGTTCGTCATGTGGGTCTATTTGAAATCTTGCAACTCTGTTTAGTCCAACGGCTCCCACAAAATCTGGTCTCATAAGTTTTGTACCGCATGCTGCTACACATACGCCACACTCTACACATCTATCTATCTCAAAAACATCATCAGCAACTTGAGGCTCTATCGGTTTTTCAAGTTTTGCATAATCAGGCTCTTGTTTTGAGTGAATCCAGCTTTCGACTCTTTTGCTCATGTCATTCATCCAAGTTCCTGTATCTACAGAGAGATCTTGTATGAGTTTAAAAGCTGGCATCGGCATAAGTTGAATCACTCCACTTTCGTAATTTTTAGTTAATGTTCGACACGCAAGTCCTGGAACTCCATTTATCATCATTCCGCAACTTCCGCAGATTCCTGCACGACAAACAAAATCAAATGCTAAATCAGGGTCTAGAGTATCTTTGATTTTATTTAGTGCTATAAATAGTGTCATTCCTGGTGTTTCTTCTAGCTCATATTCAGCAAAATGAGCTTTTGAAATTTTTGAATGTGGATTATATTTTAACGCTTTTATTCTTATTTTTCTTCCCATTTTATTCTCCAAATCTTTCGTTTTTAGCCTTATAATAAGGTTGTAATTCAAAAGGCATCAAAGCTTCTTGGATTTCATATCTGTCTTTTCCTTCTGCTTCCATCTGCTCTTTTATCTTGTCTATCTCTTCTTGTCTTGCTATACTTATTGGATTCTCAATTATCATGCCTTTTGCACCATATCCTCTAAATCCAGGAGCCATTTCCATTTTAGAAGCATCCAAATCTTCATACTCAACAGTAGGTAGCGTATCGCCTTCCCTCCAAGATGTTAATGTTTTCTTAAGCCAATTAATGTCATCTCTTTTTAAGAAATCTTCTCTATAATGAGCGCCACGACTCTCTTTTCTATCTCGCGCACCCATAGCAATACAAAGTGCCACTTTTATCATCTTAGGAACTCTATAAGCTTCTGCTAATTCAGGGTTTCCTGCAAGAGATTTTGATTTGATAGATATATCGTGAGATTTTTTATAAAGCTCTTCTAGTCTATCTACTGCTTCAACCAATGGCTCTTCATGGCGGAAAATACCAACATTGTTCCACATTATCTCTTTCATCTCATTTTTTATATCTACGATATTATACTTGCCTTGTGCTTCTATGAGTGAATTTATATAATTTACTTGTTTTTCGAGAGCATTTTCTATACTTTTAGTATTTATATCAATCTCCACTTTAGCACAAAAATCAGCAAAATAATCACCTATAATCATACCAGATACTACCGTTTCTGCAACTGAATTTCCACCTAGTCTATTAAATCCATGTAAATCCCAGCAAGAGGCTTCACCACAAGAAAATAATCCTTTTAAAGTTTGAGATTCTCCTGTTGGTTTAACTCTGATTCCACCCATCGAATAGTGCTGCATTGGCACAACAGGAATCCATCCTTTTGCACCCTCGTCCGCTGGGTCAATCCCATTAAATACTTGACTTATCTCTTGCACATCTCTTAGGTTTTTTTCTATATGTTCTCTACCTAAGATAGATATATCTAACCATAAATGATCACCATAAGGAGATGGAACTCCTTTACCGTTTCTGATATGTTCCATCATACGACGGCTAACAACATCTCGACTTGCCAACTCTTTCTTTTCTGGTTCATAATCTGGCATAAATCTATGCCCATCAACATCTCTTAATATCCCACCATCACCTCTACAGCCTTCAGTCATCAGTATTCCTGTTGGCACAAGTGCTGTTGGGTGAAATTGAACTGCTTCCATGTTTCCAAGTCTTGCAATTCCTGTTTCTAAAGCTAGTGCAGCACCAACACCTTCGCATATAACAGCATTTGTTGTTTGTCTATAAGTTCTGCCATATCCTCCAGTTGCTATCAATGTTCCTTTTGCAACATAAGCAGCTAATTCGCCCGTTATCAAATCTCTTACGATTGCCCCATAACATTGGTTGTTTTCAACGATTAATGATATGGCCTCTTTTCTATCTTCTATATTTATATCTCTTTTTAAAGCTTCATTTGCTATGCCATAAAGCATGGTATGCCCTGTAGCATCAGAAGTAAAACAAGTTCTCCATTTTTTAGTACCACCAAAGTCACGAGCCTGGATATAACCGTGTGTCTCATCATCTTCAATTATGGTAGTTCTTTTTGCATTCATAACTACTTCTCTTGGACCTCTTGTAATCCTAGTCCAAGGAACTCCCCAACCTGCTAGTTGGCGGATAGCTTTTGGAGCAGTTGTAACAAACATTCTGGCCACTTCTTGATCACAACCCCAGTCACTACCTTTTACTGTATCTCCAAAATGGACATCTTCATTGTCGCCTCTTGCCATCTTTGAATTTCCAAGACTAGCTTGCATACCGCCTTGTGCCGCTGCTGAGTGTGACCTTTTAACTGGAACTAAACTCAAAACAGTAGTGCTTAATCCTTTGGATTTTGCTTCAACTGCAGCTCTAAGTCCTGCCATTCCACCACCAATAACTAGTGCATCACAATATTTAATATTCATCTTTATACCCTCGCCAACATATCATTTTTTATCATCTGTACTTGAGCAGTAGGCTGATATCTTTGTCCAACTTGATCTCTATGTGCTAGTCCTATCTTAATATAAGCAGCAAGTGTAGCGAGACCTAAAACTAAGAAAAATACAGTGATGAACCATTTTAATTTTTTAAGTTTTACTCTGGTTACTTTTGCATCGTCTCCTTCAAACCATCCCCATTTAACACAAAGTCTATATAATCCAATACTTCCATGAAACTCAACTGCTAAAAGAAGAAGTAGATATATAGGCCACATCCATCCGCTGACCATTCTATCTGCTGAACCATATGGCCCGATAGTTTCAGGAACAGTTAACATGATAAAAAGGTGTGCTGAAGCTAGGAAAAACATAGCAAAACCCGTAAATGCTTGCACAAACCAAAGTTTTGTATCTTCATGATCTATCATTTTCATATGAGTCCTGAGGACTTGATACTCTCTGTACTTTGTAGGTAACTTACGCATACCAAGTGCCGCATGAATTACTATAATTGTTATAATAATTGCAACAACCACTGAAACGATAAATGGATTGCCCCCATCTATAAACCAAGAACCCTCAAACATCTTAGCCACACTATACATGAAGTCTTTACTAACTAAAATGGATGAAACAAAAAACATATGTCCCCACATAAAAAGAGCTAGAAATAGTCCGGTTGCACTTTGCCAATAATCTAGTTTGGCTGGCATCCTGCTTTTTTTGCCCTCTATTGACTTACCTAAGAAGCCTTCGATTAGGTTACTCAAACTTTATCCTTTTTGTAATTTTTAGAGATTTTACACCTTTTATATTTAAATTGAAGTTATGTATATTTATTACATAACTTATTTATAAAAAAAATTATTAGCTTAAAAAATAAAGCATATCTTAAATATAAAAATGTTTTATTTTTGTCGTTTTAAAAGATATATATATAATAAAGAAGAAGCCAACATCATGACAATTGACAATACTTGTCCCATCGTCATCCATCCATCATATATGAAACCTAGTTGAAAATCGGGCTTTCGGTAGAACTCAGAGATAAATCTGGCTATAGAATATAGTATCCCATAAAGGGCTATAAGCTCACCATCAAATCTTTTTTTACTTCTGTACATGTAAAGAATTACGAAAATTACAAAGCCCTCTAAAAATGCTTCATATAGTTGTGATGGATGTCTTAAAACCTCATCTACATAAATTCCCCAAGGAACATCAGTCTGCCTACCTATCAAACCTTTATTTAAAAAATTACCTATTCTACCAAAGATATATCCAAGGGGGACACTTATTGCAACTAAATCTAATAAAACAAATATATTTGTCTTATATTTCTTACTATATAGCCAAGTTCCAAGCAAAAATCCAATTATGGCACCATGATAGCTCATGCCACTAATCCCCACAAACACTCCATCCATAAAAGGATTAAATATCTGCCAAGGGTGAGTTAGATAGTAGCTAGTGTGTGGGTCATAAAAAAGTATATACCCTAGTCTTGCACCCAAAATCACACCAACCTCAACCCACACAAAGTAGTTGTCCAAATCCTTACTGCTAATGCCTAATTTATCTTTTTTTGCAAAATACTTAGCAGCAAATAAAGCACTAAGAAGTGCTAAAACATACATGATTCCATACCAATGTACGCCTATACTGCCAAGTGAAAAGGCTACTGGGTTGAAGTGTGAGTATATATTGTTCCAAAATTGCATTTATATTTCCTTTAATGCTTTAGCTATAAGTTCTAATGGATGTTTAAACACTACATCCACATCATCTTGAAAAAGTGAATTTGTTATCTGCATTCTACATGCACTGCACTCTGCACTTACTATGTCAGCTTTACTATCTCTTATCATGGCCGCTTTTGGCATACCTGCTTTTTTTGCTAAGTCGTACTTTTCTGTTTGTATCGTAACTCCACCAAAACCGCAACATCTATTTGAGTCACTCATCTCTTTTAAGGCATAATTTTGGCTTATGAGCTCTCTTGGTTCTTTGTAGATTCCTTGCATCTTCCTTGCATGGCACGGGTCGTGGTAAGTTACAAGCTCGCTCATCTTTTGTTTTTTATTTGCCAAAATCTCTTTTAGATTTGTACATTTTTCAAGATACTCTGTAGCCATATAGATTTTTGGTGTTAATTTTAAAGCTCTCTCTTTCCACTCTTGTTGGTCGTGAAAAAAGTGTATATAATCCACCTTTACCATGGCACTACATGTAGCCTCAGGGATTATCACAGCATCTAGCTCATCTATAAAAGTTTCCATATACTTTATATTGTGTTTTGCGAGATAATCAACGGTATCAAAATCCCCTGTAAAGTAAGCAGGAGCACCGCAGCAGAGTTGATTTTTTATCAAATAAGCATCAATCTCTAAAACTTTCAAGATTTCAAGAAGCGATTTACCAATATCCGTATATGTGTAGTTTGCAAGACACCCTATAAATATACCAATCTTGCCTTTTCCACCATTTTTGATAACATCAGGGTGGGAATTTAAAAAACTTTTGGCTTTCGCACTTGGCAAAAGTCTGTCTTTTTTTACAATAGGCAGTGAAAATCTTGGCTCCATTGAGCTTTGTTTTTCGTGTATCTTAAAGCCACATGTTTGAAAAACAAAACCAAGTTTTGCAGCTAAATCCATAATCTTTCTATGTCTAAGCAACCAGAAAAAAAGCCTTTTATACCAAGCAAGTCCGTATTTTTTCCTTATATCGTCTCTTACTTGCTCTATAAGCATATCTACTGGTAAATCATTTGGGCAAATATCCACACAGTTTGTACATAAAAAACAACTCTCAAAGATATCTTTTGCGTTTTTGTCTAGCTCCAAATCGCCTCTTTGATAAGCTCCTAAAAGATCTAAAAAACCTCTTGGAGAGGTAACTTCATCCTTATTTACTTCATGGATAGTACAAGTTGGTATGCATTTACCACATTTTATACACTCATCGCTAGTATTGCTAAAATCAAATGCCATCAAACTGTCTTTGAAAATCTTCGTTTGCCCTCGGGTATCTTTTTAAGATATGCGTCAAAAGGCATAGATATATTTCTTATCAAAAGCGTCCCTGTCGTGCTTACTGTTATCTTTTTGTTTTCTTTATCTATCACCACTAAACCCTCTTTTACAAAAGAGTCTAAATCGCTTATAGCGTCATCAAAATACTCAAAGAAATCCACTCCAAACTCTCTTTGGACTTTGGCGATATCAAGCTTAAAGTTACTCATAAGCTCCATAATCACAGCTTTTCTAAGCACATCATCATCGCTTAATACCAAACCTCTATGAACTGGTAATTTTCCTGCATCTATGGCATTTTCATATAATTTCATATCTTTAAAATTTTGTACATAATGATAAACACCCTCGCCGATACTTGTCAAACCAACTCCAACTAAATCAGCTCCACCTTTTGTAGTATATCCTTGAAAATTTCTGTGTAATTCACCCTTATCTATGGCTAAAAACAGTTCATCATTAGGCTTGGCAAAGTGATCCATCCCAATCATGCGAAGACCTTGTGAACTAAGATAATCTATAGTATATTTTAAAATCTCAAGCTTTTCGCTTGGTGTTGGAAGCGTAGTTTCATCAATCTTACGCATAGTTTTTTTCATCCAAGGAACATGTGCATAATTAAACACAGCAAATCTATCTGTATCGAGTTCTAACGATTTTTTAAGCGTATCTTTAAAAGTCTCTAAATTTTGATAAGGAAGCCCATAAATCAAATCCATATTTACTGAGTTAATACCAGCATTTCTCACCATCTTTACAGCGTTATTTGTTACCTCAAATGGTTGAATTCTGTGTATCGCTTTTTGCACAGTATCATTAAAATCCTGCACACCAAAGCTCACACGGTTAAATCCACCAGCTACTAAAACATCAACTTGCTCTTTTGTTAAAAATCTTGGGTCAATTTCGCAACTTATCTCCGCGTCATTTGCAAAATTTTTAAAATACTTTCGTATTAGTTTTATGATTCGTTCCAATTGTAAGGCACTAAAAAATGTAGGGGTTCCGCCACCAAAATGCAACTGAATCACTTCTCTAGTGGTATCGAGATGTCTTGAGAGTATCTCTAACTCTTTTTCAAGATAACCGATATATCTCTCTTTTTTGTCGTCTTTACTAGTAAATGTAACATTGCACCCACAAAAATAGCAAGCACTTCTACAAAATGGAAGATGAAAATACAAAGACAGTTTTCTGTTTTTATCTTGATTTTCTAAAATTTTTACATAAGAGTCTGCATTAAACTTTTCATTAAATTCTGGTGCTGTTGGGTAACTTGTATATCTAGGTCCTGGTTTTGAATACTTTGAGAACATTTCAAAATCTATCATTTAACTACCTTGTATTATTTGGTTTGCAAACAAATCTTTTAGATTTAGGAAAAGATTTGGATGGTCTTTTTTTATTTTTCGCAAGAGTTTTTCTAAATCTACATTCAAACTCTTTGCATTGTTATTTTTACCTGCTATCTTCTTTAACTCATCCATAGCAACTGCCCAAACATCTTGATAATCGATAGGTACATGTTGCAATATAGTTTTTTCTAGCTTTAAGTCAAAATTATCTTCTTGGAGTTGTTGAAAATTTTTTATAAGATTTCCGATAGAGTCCAAAGATATCATAGTGTGAAGTTTTTGATTTTCATCTATGACAAACCATGGCTCTTTTCCACTCCAACTACCACTTTTTAAGTTTAATGTTTTTATATCTGGGTCTTGGGTATTTTCAACCTCTATAACTGTTTCGTATTTTATATTGTCGTCGCCAATATAGTTTTTTATCTCTTGTATTTTTTTAAGCATATTTATCTCTTTTTATCCAACCAAACCATCAAGCCTTTTTGGGCATGCAGTCTATTTTCAGCTTCATCAAAAATCACATCTGCATACTTTTCAAATACAACTTCACTTACTTCATAGCCTCGATAAGCTGGTAAACAGTGTAAAAAGATGGCATCAGCTTTAGCCTTTGACATCAAATCAGTATCAACTATATAGCCTTTAAAATCTTCGATTCTTTTTTCTTTTTCATCTTCTTGTCCCATCGAAATCCAGGTGTCGGTTGTTACAACATCAGCATCATTTACTGCCTCTTTTGGGTCATTTGTATATATAATCTTTCCACCACTTTGCTCACATAACATTTTGGCATCATTTATGATTTCATCTAATGGTTCATACCCTTTTGGAGTTGCAACTCTTAACTCAAAGCCAAGTTTTGCTGCGAGCATCATCCAAGAGTGGGTCATATTGTTTCCATCCCCGACATAAGCAACTATCGGGTTTTTGTCTTTTTTATACTCAATCATAGTCAAATAATCAGCCAAAAGTTGAACAGGGTGATATTTGTCAGTCAAACCGTTAATAATAGGCACTTTAGAATAAGCGGCAAACTCATCTAAAACACTTTGAGAATAAGTCCTAATCATAACCATATCAACCATACGACTGATAACTCGTGCAGAGTCTTTCATGGGCTCTCCCCTGCCTAATTGTAAGTCATTTGTCGATAAAAATAGCCCTTGTCCACCTAATTGATGGATGCCAACTTCAAAACTTATCCTAGTTCTTGTGCTACTTTTTTCAAACAACATCCCAAGAGATTGTCCTTGTAAATATGGTATATAATTTTTAACTTTAGCCTCTTTTTTGATTTTTTTACCCAAATCAATAATCTCTAAAATTTCTTCTTTTGTAAAGTCGTATAATGATAAAAAATGTCGCACCGTTTTACCCTTTATTTAAAATTTGAGCTACTTCTTTTGCGTGGTAGCTGATGATTATGTCCGCCCCAGCTCTCTTAAAGCCAAGCATCGTCTCCATCATCACTCTGTCATAATCAATCAAACCAGCTTTGCCAGCATATTTTAGCATCGAGTACTCTCCACTTACATTATAAACTGCGAGTGGTGTGGTAGTCGCTTCTCTTACATCGCGAATGATATCCATATAAGCAAGAGCTGGTTTTACCATGAGTATATCAGCTCCTTCAATCTCATCTTCGACCGATTCGGCTATGGCTTCTCTTCTATTTGCTGGATTCATTTGGTAGCTTCTTCTGTCTCCAAAACTAGGAGCCGACTCCGCAACATCACGAAATGGTCCATAATACGCACTAGCAAACTTTGTAGAGTAGCTCATAATCGGGAGGTTTATATAATCTTCACTATCAAGTGCTTCTCTTATGGCTGTAATCATACCATCCATCATGCCGCTAGGTGCAATCATATCAACTCCAGCTCTAGCGTGAACTAGTGCTTGCCTGCCCAAAATCTCCAAAGTTGCATCATTATTTACTGTTTCATGCTCCATGTCAAGTATGCCACAATGTCCGTGGTCTGTAAATTCACAAAAACACAAATCACTCACAACAAACATATCTGGATGCTCTTTTTTTATAGCCTTTATAACGCTAGCGACGATACCGTGATCGCACAAAGCATCACTTCCGACACTGTCTTTTACATCTGGTATGCCAAAAAGTAAAATCGAGTAAATACCTATGTCTTTTAGCACTTGACACTCTTTTAAAATCTCATCTATGCTCATTTGAAAAACACCAGGCATAGAGCCTATCTCTTTTTTCAAGCCAGTTCCACTTTTAACAAATAAAGGATATATAAAATCATTGATGCTAAGCTTTGTTTCTTGGACTAAATCTCTTAAATTTTTATTAATTCTCAATCTTCTAAATCTTTTAAACATTCTTTTTCCTTATCTTTGTTAAAATACTTTTTAAAGACACAATTCTACCATAATATACTTAATAAGGGTAAATACATAGATGCGAATAAACATATCAAATGTAGCAAATCTTCCAACAAAATATGGAAATTTTAAGATACAATCATTCAGAGAAGGCATAAAAGAGCATCTTGTTATATTTAAAGAACCATTAGAAAAAACCCCAATTGTGCGAATCCATAGCGAATGTTTAACAGGAGACACGATAGGGAGTTTAAAATGCGACTGCGGTGATCAATTGCAATTTGCACTAAAAACCATAGGTGAAAAAGGTGGGATGGTTATATATCTCAGACAAGAAGGCAGAGACATAGGACTTCTAAACAAAGTAAATGCTTACGCCTTACAAGACGCAGGCTACGATACAGTAGAAGCAAATCACCAGCTAGGTTTTGAAGCAGATGAGCGAAATTATGAGATGGTAGAAATCATCTTACACCACTTTGGGATAAAATCTATAAAGTTATTAACCAATAATCCAAAAAAACTACAAAGCTTAAAAA
>JALUXT010000123.1 GCA_027013245.1 Campylobacteraceae bacterium | reverse complement strand
AACACTGAAAAATATATGATTGAGTTATCTCAAAATGAAGAAAAAGTTGCCAACTTTTTTAAGCATGAGAGTATTGTTTATGCAGCTTAAGTTTTTTGGCATTTGGATGGTGGAGTAATAAGTCATAGAATTTCAGAAGATATAGATATAGTATCTTCTAAAACTTTGCCATATAAAAATATAATACCAGCTATTACTTCACTAGGAGCTACAAAGTTAAAAGATGAAAATGTAACAGCTCTTAGAATGGCTGGATTGTTTTCTGATGAGTATATGATTAAATTTGTGCTTGATAATGTAAAGCTAGAGTTCTTTCAAGTTAATAGACCTATTCAAAAAGAGATATTATCACAAGCAAATTTTCATAATTTTGGACATTCACAGATAAAGATACTTGATGTAAAATCAGTTGCTAAATTAAAAATCGTATCACTAATTATGAGAGATAAATCAAGAGACTTATTTGATTTTGGAGCTATTTTAAAATATAATATACTAACTCAAAATGAGATAATTAGATTATTCTCAAAAGTTGAAAGTAAAATAAAATCAACTTATGATATAATTAATTTTATAAAGTCAAAAAAAGAACCTATAGATGATGAATCTGTTTATCTTAATGAAACACATAGGATAGATTTGACTTTTGAAGAGATAAAAAAAGAAGTTATTGATAAATTATCTTAATAGTAGAATTTTATAGTTTGGTACCGTAACTCCATAAAGTACCATATATGGGTGATTTGATTTAGGGTCAATGTCTAGAGGGTGAGAAAATGAAAAAAATTATAATCTTAATTGCTATTTTTATAGGCATAAACTTGTATGCAAAAGATTTGATAAAATCCTATAATTTAATATACAATTCTGGCAAAAAGACTGAACTTCGCACGACGGAAAGTGGTATTTTTCTTCCAATTTACAAAGGAAAAGTAGTGCTTTTGGCATTTTTTGGCAAGAATTGTCCACCTTGTATGGCTGAAATACCTGGCTTCATAAAACTTCAAAACAAGCTTAGCAAAAATTTGCAGATAGTTGGAGTACATGTACAACAAAAAATGACAAAGGCTGAATTGTCTAGTTTTGTAACTATGCGAAATATCAACTATCCAATCATACCAGCTTCAAGCGAAGTATTAGATATTGTAAATTTTGTAGCATCAAAAACAGGCTGGAAAGAACAGATACCCTTTTCACTCCTAATAGACAAAAATGGAAATGTCAAAAAAACATACTTAGGCATGCAAAGCGAAGAGAGATTAACAAAAGATATCAAAGCACTATACTAGGATACCTCAAAAAAGAGTAGAATAATCAAACTACTTTCTTTAGATATTCTACCATTTGAGCAATAGTATCAAATCTTTTCTCGCTTTTACACTCTCCATATCCCCAATTTGCAAACAAGAAATCTATATCGGCATTTTTAGCTGCCATCTCGTCTTTGATGCTGTCACCTATGAGTAGAGTTTGGTTTTTTGATATATTTGATTTCTCGCAAATTAGGTCAATCATGTCAGATTTTGGCTTAGAATTTTGAACACAGTTTGCACCAATTATATATGAAAAATAATCTAACATGCCAGCGAATCCAAGCATATTTTTAGCAAAATAATCAGATGCATTTGTAGCAATACTCATCACTATATCTTCTGAGCGTAAAAAATCAAGCAGTGAAAAGACACCATCATAAGGCTTCACATGCAGATTTGCATTTTGCAAATAATGTTCACGGAACATATCTCTATGCTCTTCCAAATACTCCTGT
>JALUXT010000122.1 GCA_027013245.1 Campylobacteraceae bacterium | reverse complement strand
CATCTGCTTTTATGATAACTGGTAAACTTTTTAGTGCACCCTCTGCTATCATAGAACTTAAATCATCTATAGTTACTTTTGTTGATTTTGAAAGCTCTCTTTGTCTTAGGTATTCAGCTCTTTTTTTAGCATACTCTTTTGCTATCTTATCAGTTGCTACCTTCACTAGCTTTTCACCAGCTCCAGGAACTGTACTTAAGCCCACAAGAACAACTGGCTCACCAGGTTTTGCTTCTTTTACAGATTTACCAAGGTCATCCATAAGAGCTTTTACTTTTCCATATGCCACGCCAGCTACAACAGTATCTCCGACTCTCAAAGTTCCATTTTGAACAACAACAGTTGAAACTGTTCCTCTTCCTTTCTCAACTGAACTCTCGATAACTGTAGCTTTTGCATCTTTATCTGGATTTGCTTTTAATTCCAAAAGTTCTGACTGAAGCAATAACACTTCTAATAAATCTTCAATTCCTTCGCCAGTTTTAGCACTAATATGAACAAATTCATGTTCTCCACCCCAATCAACTGGAGTTATGCCTATCTCTGCTAGTTGTGATTTCACCAAATCAGGATTAGCACCCTCTTTATCCATCTTATTTACTGCGATTACTATAGGTACGCCTGCGGCTTGTGAATGCTCTATAGCTTCTTTAGTTTGAGGCATCACTCCGTCATCTGCAGCTACTACTATGATCACGATATCAGTAACCTCGGCCCCGCGAGATCTCATTTCTGTAAAAGCTTCATGACCTGGAGTATCTATAAATGTAACATTTTTCCCATTTTTTTCTACCATATAAGCACCAACATGCTGCGTAATTCCGCCGGCTTCACCTGTTGCTACTTTTGAGCTTCTTATATAATCTAAAAGAGATGTTTTACCATGATCTACATGTCCCATGATAGTTATAACTGGAGTTCGCTCTATTGCATCTTCATCTTTATTTTCATCATATTGCTTAACATAATCAAACTCTTCTTGTTCATCCACTGTAGTCACTTCTAAATCAAATGATTCGGCTAATATTTCTATAGCATCCTTATCAAGAAAATCATTTTTAGTAACCATTACACCCAAAGTAAAAAGTTCTTTTATAACTTCTCCTAAAGGTTTATTTATCTTTTCTGCAAATTCATATACTCTTATATCTTCTGGAATTTCGATTGAACTTATGATTTCCAAATTTTTATCCTCAACTCTTCTTCTTCGTCGTTTTCTGCTTTGTCTTTTTATGCCATGATTTAAAAAGCTTGATTTTTTTACACTTTTCATTTTTGAAGGGTCAAGTTTTTTTCTTGGCATCTCTTTTACTTCCGCTTTAACAGTAAAATCGGGTAAGATAACCATCTCTTCGTCTAATTCTGTTGATACGCTTCTCATTTGTAAATTAATATCCAGATTCATCATCTTTGATTGACTGTTTTTACTTGTTGCGGATTTTTTTGCTTTTTTCTTTTTCTTAGAAGTTTCGCCAACTGCTCCAAATACTGATTCTAATGTATTTGTCTTTTTTATACTATTATATGAAGCTTTCAGTGCAGATTTTACATCGTCATTGCTAAAAGATTTTGTTTTCTCTACTTTTGCAGGTTCAGGTCTTCTTTTTTTCTTGACGATTACTAGTCCTCGTCGCTTTCTAACATTTGCAGATAAAGAGACTTTTTCAACCACTTTATCTTCTGCTTGAGCTTCTTCTTTTACAGCTTCAGGTTTTTGGTCATCTTGTTTTGTTTTAACTTCTGCTTCAGGCTCTTTTTTTATCTCTTTTGTTTCACTCTTAGCAGTTTTAACTTCTTTTGGCTCTTCTTTTTTTATTGTATCTTTTTTGGCTATATCTTTTTCTACTATATCTTTCTTGGTATCTACTTTGAGTTCTTTCGCTTTGAGTTCTTTTGAAACATCTTTCTTTGAAACTTCAGACGGTTTTACTTTTGTTTTGTCTTCTGTTTTTTCTTTTACTATTTCTTTTTTCTGGGAGGTTTTTTCTACTGTCTCTTTCTTTTTAGCAGTTTCTTTAACTTCAGTTTTCGCCTTAGTTGGAGTAGCTTTTTTTTCAACTGGTTTTGCTGGTGCCACTTCTTCTTTCTTTTCTTTTTCAGGTTTTGGTGGTTCAGCTTTTACTCCTGTAAGTATATATGTCACAAGATTTTCTGCGATTTCAGGAGTTACGCCACTGGAAGGTGCCTTTACATCAAGTCCCATCTCCAATGCTTTTTCTACGGTTTCTTTGCTGGTTATTCCTAACTCTTTTGCTATTTCGTGTATACGGATTTTACCCATTCGTACCTAACTCCTTCAATATTTTACCAAATTCTTCGATATTTTTTGATTTTACTCTAAGTCTATTCATCACTATTTTTTTGATTTTATTCTCTTTATGTTTTATACAGTTTTCACATATATAAAAACTTCTTCCTAACTCTTTATATAGCACAATACTTTCATCTATCTTTTGAAATCTATACAAAAAATTTTGTGAAAATCTTTCCCTGCATATTATACACATCCGTATCGGCTTTTTGAGGTCTTGCATTATATCAGAATTTATCTGTTTTTTCACTTATTTTGTAACCCTCGTTGTCAAATGTAAATATTTCCACCCTAAAATCAGCAAATTCTTTCGATATTTCATTTTGAATCATAAGTGCATCTTTTTCATAACACATTGTAAAAAAAGATGAGCCACTTCCTGAAAGTGTACTCATTAAAGCTCTATTTTCTAACGCAATCTTTTGTATTTTTTTAAGCTCTGGCATCGTTTCCATTCTTTTATCTTGATGCATGCAATCTTTTGATGCAACTTTTAACATATCCCAATTTTCACTAAAAAAAGCGCAACACAATAAAGAAGCTCTTGATATATTATAAACTGCACACTCCATAGAAAATTTTTTGTTTAATTGTGTTCTGGATTTTGAAGTGGACATTGGAGTATCTGGTATAACCATAAGGGCTCTTAAAGTTTGAGGTATTTCTTTTTTTATTGAATATACTTTACCATTTTCAACCACGCTAGAAACAAAACCACCATAAACTGCAGGGGCGATATTGTCAGGATGGGGCTCATAAAAAAGCGCTCGGTTAAGTATGGTTTTTTTATCTGCTTTTAAATCCGCCATTTTATATGCACTTGCAATTGCACTAACGATTACGGCTGAGCTACTTCCTAGACCTCTGGCAAAAGGTATATGATTTATAAATTCAAATCTAAACATTTCTCTCTTGCCGGCAAGTTCTCTATATATGTCATTGAAAATTGAAACAAATAAATTATATTTTTTGAGCCTTACATTGTTTTGACCCTCGCCTTTGATAGATATACTATGATAAGTCGAGTGCTTTATGCGCACTTCGTTATATAAGCTAATGGCCAATCCCAAAGAATCAAAACCTGGACCAAGGTTTGCACTAGTAGCTGGTATTTTAATACAAAACATTATCTCTCCTAAACTGCTGGTAATATGTAAAGAGGTTCGCAATTTTTTGAAAAGATGTCTTTATCTAAAAACTGGGGAAGAAAAAAGTTCTGCAAAAACTCTTCACTTGTTATATTTGTTTTAATTTTACCATTTTCTTTTATAAAATATACTTTTTTTAAAGCTCTTATAGGAGAGTTGTCATTAAATGCAAAACCATCGCTTGCAAAGATTTTACATCCTAAACTTACACTAAGGGTTTTTAAAAAGATATATGCCACTTTTATAGCCATAAAACTACCTGGTCCATTCGCAAAATATATATTGATGATTTTATATGTCTTTAAAATTTCTTCCATAACTTTTGGCAAAGCATCACTTGTTTGTTCAAACTTCTCATATGTTTTTACAAGCTGTCCTTTATCGTAAATTCCGACTAGCAAAGGAGATGAAAGAGCTATCACCAAAATATCAATTTCTTTATAATCGTTTATGCAAAAACCTTTTCTAACTCTTTTATATTTTCTTTTGAAATAGTTTTTATCTCATAGTTTTTAGGATCTTTTAAAATCTCTTTTGTAAGTTTATGGTTTAGATTATGACTGCCTGCAAATGACTCATAATTTCCTATAACCACCGAGCCTAGAAGCGATAAATCGCCAATGGCATCTAAAATTTTATGTCTTACAAACTCATCTTTGTATCTCAATCCTTCTGGATTTAAAATCTTATTGTCATCTAAAACAACTGCATTTTCCAACGACCCTCCAAGTGCTAAACCTCTACTTCTTAGATACTGAACATCTTTTAAAAAACCAAAAGTTCTAGCTCTTGATATCTCTTTTATAAAACTTTTTTTGCTATATTCAAATTTATACGCTTGTCTTGCGATAACTGGATGGTCAAAATCAATGGTAAAATCATATGTAGGCTTTAACGAAGGGGTAACTTTTGCATATTTTTTACCATCAAACACTTCAACTTCTCTTTTTATGATAATAAATGACTTATTTTCGTCCAAAATTCTTTTTCCAGCTTCATCTAATAGCATACAAAAACTGGCACTACTTCCATCCATCACAGGAATTTCTGAACTATCTACTATAATTCTGAGATTATCTATGCCATAAGAATAAACAGCGGACAAAAGGTGCTCTATCGTGGATATATAATGTTCACTGTTGCCTATCACTGTTGCCATTTGAGTATTTACTACATTTTCTGGGCTTGCTTTAACACTCATTCCTACATCACTTCTATAAAAGACGATTCCAGCGTTTGATTCCATAGGTTCTAGTGTAATCTTTACAGGTTCGCCCTTATGAAGTCCTATCCCTATGCTTTCCACTCTTTTTAGTATTGTAGTCTGTTTGATGTGGCGTCCTTAAAATCTTTTACCAAGTAAAGCAAAAATAATTCCTAAAATTATACTATCTTTTTGCATTATTTTCCATCTATCATTTTTTTAGCTGATTTTATGATATCAAAAATATTTAATTTCATCCAAGTTTTATCCATCCACTCTTCTGGTCTAACCTCAATGCCTTGAACTACAACTCCTATGTGAAGATGGTCTCCTAGAGCTAAACCAGTCGAACCAGTATGTGCGATAGCTTGTCTAGCTTTTACCTTATCTCCAACGCTCACTAGAAAACTCGAAGTATGTCCGTATAAAGTATATAATCCAAGTCCATGATACATTATAAGATTATTTCCATAGATGCCATTTGGATCAGCATATACAATCACTCCTGGATTTTGAGTTCTTATTTTTGCTCCTGCTATACTGGCTAAATCTAAACCTAAATGCCAAGCTGAACTTATCTCTTTTCCTTTATAACTATAAAATCTATGGTCTCCAAAACTTGCAACTGCTGCAGCATTTTTAAGTGGATAAAATTTGTTTTGCTTAAAATCATTAATCATAGTTGTATCTGTTTTGGTCGTCATTTTTTCTATCAAATCTTCATTTTTCTTTCTTAATGTTTCATTTACATATTTAAATTTTTCTACTTTAGAGGCATTTGTTAAATCTGGATTATTTTGCTCAACCAAATCACTAATCTTACCATCTAAGAAATTGTCTTTTAGACTAATCCTTGAAATCCTATATTTTTTATCTTTAAGATATAGCCTCACAGGAACTCTACTTATATTTCCTGCATCATCTGTTGCTACAATAGTTACTCTAAATTTATTTTGCTCAACTGGCCAAGCTATCAAAGAGATATAGTAATTGTCTTTATAAAAAGGTGTTGGGAAATATTTCTTTCCAAAATTTGTTTGGATATATAAATCTTTTAAATTGTCATCTTTTGCTTTAAATATAACAGTTGCCACTCCACCTTTTATAATTTTGTATGAATTATTTACCACAAAAAGCTCTGGCCTTTTTCTATCTATTTTTATCTTTACGGTTTTTTGAGAATTATTACCTGAAAAAAAGTTCCACTTACTGCTATCGGTTGCCTCTATGTTTAATAGAAATATTTTTTTGGTACTCACAAAACCAGTTCTTGGGAATTTTATATCTATTAGTTGATTTTTTTCTATTTTAGTGTAAACTTTTTTAAGCAACAATATACTATTTTTTCCATCGCTTAGTGTAATTCGAACAAATTTTATACCACTATCATCACTTAAATTTAGCTTCAATGGTTTTTTTAAATTCCAATTTATAGTACTTGCAATACCAATTTTAGGAGCATTTCTCTCAAACATAGATGATTTGTACAAGTAGCCCATGGCCGCAATGATTAAAATCAATATTATCGATATTATGATGCTTGACGAGCCATTTCTTTGTCTATTTTTGTATTTGTTCATACTAATTTATCCTCTATCTTTTTTAATATATTTTTGCTTATTTCTTTAAAATCACTGCTTATCACTTCAAATCCTGCTGAATTTTTATGTCCGCCACCATCAAAATCTCTTGCTACGCAAGATATATCTATCTCATCTTCACTTCTAATCGAAACTTTAAAACCACCATATTTTTCTTCAAGTATCATAACTGCTACCCTAACATTAACTATATCACGAAGATAATTTATGATATTTTTAGTATCATATCTTTTGGCACCCGTTTCTAATAAAACTTCTTTATTTATATAGATAAAGGCGATTTTGGCTTCATTATATAATTCAAAATTATTTAGCACAAACCCTAGCAGTCTAACCTTCGCCAAAGACTGTCTGCTCTTCAATAAACTAGCGATTTTGGCTGGGTTGGCACCCAATTCAACCAAATTAGAAGCATCTTTAAATGTTTGGTTATCAACATTTGAATATGAAAAAAAACCAGTATCTTCAACAATGCTCACATATAAACAAGTAGCACAATTTTTGGAAATTTTAACACAATTTTCAATCAATAATCTATAAACAACCATCCCTGCACTTGCACTACTGGCATCTACTAAATTTACATCACCAAAATACTTATTTGAGATGTGATGGTCTATATTTATCAAAGTATAATCACCTTCAGGAATTTTCAGCCTATCAAAACTTCCACAATCACAGCCAATAACCAAATCAAAATATTTTGGTATTGTATCTTTTATCCTATTTACATTTGGTAAAAAATCATAAATACGCGGTAATTCTTTAGTATTATTATACAGCGATACTTTCTTACCTAACCTTTTTAAAACATCATACAATGCCAACACACTTCCTAGTGTATCGCCATCCGGACTTACATGTGAAACTAATAATATATGTTTTGAATTAATTATATATTCCCATGCTTTTTGATGCATACAAACCTCGCTTTGATAAAAAGCCATTATACTTAAATTTTAATAAATAGTTAATAAATAACCCATAGCATAAAATTAATTTGGTATAATTTTGGTATAATTTTATATCTTAAAAAAGTTATGGATATATTATGAATATGCAAGAATTAACAAAATACGCTAAGAATATAGATTTTATGCACTTGTATTTCTCTAAATTGCGACTGACTAAGATAGCAGATTTTGAAAATATGTTTGCAAACTATAGTACATTTGATTTAAAAAATGCTATCCCTGACAATAACAGTTCTAATTTTATTTTTATAGAAATAGATGAGCTAAACAATCAAAATTTTAAAACTCTAAATGAAACTATAAAAAAAAGCTCTACAAAAAATATATTTGTTTTTGCAACAGATTATAAAAATGATATTTTATCAAAATTTTTGATATATTCATCTATCAACCATGCACTTCCTTTAGTAAATGATGATGAAGAGATATACAAAATACTTTCCATTTCTTTAAAAAAATATTATCATGAAGAAATAAAAACACAGCAACTTGATATCAGTAAAAAAATTGATTCTATTTTTTCTTTTTTATTTTTCGAAAATAATAATCTTACTTACGCAAACGATAATGCAAAAGCACTATTTGGCAGTAGTGAACTAAGCCCGATTAAGACATTTATAAATGAAGATAAAAAAATAAAATCATTTATAAATGCAGACATGGATGGAAGCATAGATTTAATCATAAAAGACTCAAATGATTTAGCAATTAATTATACAATGTACTCTAAACATTTGGGCAAAAACCACGAGAAATTAATTTATATTTTAGAATCAAATACTCCAAAAATCGAAGAAAATTTAAATTTAACCATAGATAGGTTTCAATTTATAGAGCTTTTAAAAGATAAAATGGCTCAAAATGTTCTAAGCAAGGACCCTATTTTGCTTCTATTTGTAAATATTTGCAACTACGATAAACTAAAAAATTCTGGTTCAAATATTGATTTATATAATCTCACAAAAAAAATAGTACGAAATATATTGCTCCAAAAATCTGATGATGACAAGCTTATATATTGGGATGAAAATTTTTTCATTTTATCTTTACAAGAAGATAATTTTTGCAATGCAAAAGAAACTTTAGAGATAATCCATAAACAACTTATCTATGAAGATTATGAAAAGGAATTTTTTCCAAGTATCACATCTTCACTTTTAGATGTAAGCTTGCTTGAGTTAAATGAATGTATCGCTTGCATTGAAAATATAAGCAGTGATATATATGATAAAAATGATTTTAAAACAGATGATTTCTTTGAGCTAAATAACTTAAATGCATACTTAAATGAAAGTGAACAAATAGCCCATCATTTGAAAAATTTCTTTAAAAATAAAACACCTATAAAACTATTAAACATATACAAAGGTCTTTGCATAAATACGCAATCAAAGATATTAAAAATTCATGATGATAGCTATTTTGTATCTTGCGAAAATCTTCAAGCATACTCCATGCAATTTGAAAATAAAACTGTTATTCAAGCACCTAGTTTGCCAAAGGATATACAAGCTTATACATCTTATATTAATATGGAAAAAAATTATGTTATATTGCATCAACTCTCTTTTTTAAATTTTAGCGCAAACAATAGGCAACACACCAGAGTTCAGCCAAGAATTAGAATGCCAATCTCCTTAAAGTATCTCAAATATAGCTATCAAGGAGAAATACTAGACATTTCCATGCAAGCGATTGCATTTTCACTGAACCATTCAACAAAAGATGACTACATGTATCAAGATGTACAATTAATCTTCAGGATACCAAACAACTTAAATGAAGAGGGATGTGACTTGATGGAAATAGAAGCAAAAGTTGTAAATATTGTCGAAATTGGAGAAACTAAAACAAAGGTGATAGCCATGATGAGTCTGGAAAAACCATATGACTCTTACCTTTTAAAATATATGTACGACAGACAAAAAGAATTGATACTAGAGCTAAAACAAGCTTCAAAATTTTAAAATAGATAATTGCCCTCCCCTTCTTAACTTTTGAACATATACTCAGGAATACAACTTAATCAAAAAATATCTCTAGTCTCTTTTGATTTTTCCTGCTTTATATACATAGGCTAAAACTTCAGCAACTGCTTTATAGAGATTTTCCGGGATTGTTTCGTCTATTTCACATTTTTTATATAATTCCCTAGCAAGAGGTGGATTTTCGATTATTTGGATATCATGTTTTCTTGCTATCTCTTTGATTTTTAATGCCAGGTGATCCATTCCTTTTGCCAATATTTTTGGTGCTTCTTCCTTTTTCTTGTCATATCTTAGAGCCACTGCAAAATGTGTAGGATTTGTGATTACAACATCAGCTTGCGGAACCTCTTGCATCATCCTTTTTTTGCTCATTTCCATCTGAATTCTTTTAATTCTTGCTTTTGTTTGAGGGTCTCCTTCCATCTGTTTATACTCATCTTTTATCTCTTGCTTGCTCATTTTTAAATCTTTAAAATAGTTATATCTGACAAAAAATAGATCAAAAAGTGCGAGGAGAAGGAACAGAGCAAGCATTACTGCCCCCAAAATCATAGCTTTTTCCTTCAACCAAGCAAGCTGTTCAAATATCGAAAAATACACAACGCTAGGTAACTCTTTTGTGAAATCAACAAGGTAATAATAAGCTGCAAGAAATACCATTGCTACTTTTAACACGATTTTTATAGTTTCTACTAATTTTTTAATAGAAAGAAGGTTTTTAAGCCCTTTTATAGGGTTCATTTTACTAAGGTCTGGAATAAGAGGTTTGGTAGTAAAAATAAATCCAAACTGAAAAAAACCAGCAAGAAGTCCAGAAATTCCAACTATAATCGCCAAGGGAATAACAACCAATATAATGTGTTTAAATGTATTTATTGATATTTCTACCACTATATTTTTTGTAAGTTCCACGCCTATAAAAGATTGATAATAATAATATAATTTAACTATATGCTCTCTCATAAAACCAAAAAGCGATAAAAATGCGATAATTGCAACTAGCAGAGTTAAGAAACTACTAGCATCCTGACTCTTTGGAACATTCCCATCTTTTCTGGCATCCTCTATCTTTTTGGAGGTGGGTTCTTCTGTCTTTTCTGCGTCATCTGCCATAAATTTAGATTATCTTCATAGATAAATCAAGCCAAGTAGCTTGATGTATTAAACTGCCACT
>JALUXT010000121.1 GCA_027013245.1 Campylobacteraceae bacterium | reverse complement strand
TTGTCCGCTTTTGCAAAACTATCAAAGATAAAAGGAAATTCTATAGCTTTTATAGTAGGTACAAATTTGTCAATTGGACCAGCTGTGATGACGCCCATCTGAAGAGCATTTAGTTGAAGCTGTTGCAGGATACTAGTTTCACTACCTACTGATTTTGAGTGGTGGATATTGACTGTTATGTCGCCATGACTTGAACTCTCAACTATATCTTTAAACTTCTTTGCCGCTTTGTAGTGGAAAGAGTGAGGGGTTGTAACAATCCCTAGATTTATAGTGTAAGCGAATATCGCAACAGGAAGCATAAAAAATGCCAAGATAGGCACTAAATTTTTCTTCATATTTTCTCCTTTTATAATTTTTAGTGATTTTAACATAAAAAATCTTTAGATATATCTAATCGGCATATTGTATATAAATCTACAATCTTTTTCTTCACCCCAGAAATGATTTTTTTCAAATACTATATAAGACGGGTTCGGTGTAGTTTCGTATCCACTATTTGGTAGCCATTCATGATATACCCATTGGATTAATCTCAACACATCTTTTTCTTCACATGTAACTTTAAAAGATGCACAAATATCAACTGGAATATCAAAGTATGGCAATGAAGTTTTTATCAGCTTTTCATTATGGTTTTGTGCGATGCCTGCGACATAAAAACACTCTTTTGGCGGAGTTATGATCGGATTGTCATGATAGATTCCGATTTGCTCATACTCTAAGATATCGTTTGTATATACCCAAGTCATCAGCTTTTGCCAAGTTTGTTTGGTTGATTTTGTATCATAGCCTTTTTGCCTGATATAGTAGAGCCTTTTTGGTTTCGTTTTGATTATCTCCGGCTCTAGATATGAAAAATCAACGCTAGAAAATGAGCTTACATGTAGAGTGTTTAAAATCTCATCAGAATACTTCTTGTATCCACCATGACGCCAAAATGTCGGCGTTTGTTTGAAACGATTTTTAAAAGCCCTTATAAATGAAGATTGCGAATGATAACCGCACATATTTGCGACTTGGGTTATGGTTGAAAATTTGTTTGTGATGAGAAGATTTGATGCTTTTTGAAGTCGGATTGATTTGATTACTTCATAAATATTCATGCCGATTTGCTCTTTAAATAGTCTGTGAAAATGAAACTTACTTACGCCAAACTCTAAGGAAAGTTCATCTATATTGATATTTGTTTCGATGTATTCGTATATATAAAACATCAAATTATTTGCCAATTGGCTGTGTCTGTTTTTTGTAATCTTTTTCATCAAAACAATTATAGCAAAAACAGACAATAAAGCAAGCAATAAATGTAAAGAATAAATTGTCCTGAAGTGATAAAATATACCAAAAAATAAGGATTTACGATGTCAAATGCACACTTAGCTGAGCCTTTTAGGATAAAAATGGTTGAGCCATTAAAAATCATATCAAAACAACAAAGAATAGAAGCGATAAAAAGAGCAGGATATAATCCCTTTTTATTAAAATCTGATGAAGTCTATATCGACCTTTTGACGGATTCTGGTACGGGAGCTATGAGTGATAACCAATGGGCAGGATTGATGCTTGGAGATGAGTCGTATGCAGGAAGTAGAAATTTTCAAAATCTCGAAAAAAGTGTTGAAGAGATATTTGGTTATAAGCTTGTGATTCCAACTCATCAAGGAAGAGGAGCAGAGCAGATTCTTTTTCCCCAACTCATCAAAAAAGGGCAGTTTGTACTTGGCAATATGCACTTTGACACTACAAAAGCTCACATAGAAATCTCAGGTGGACTAGCAAAAAATTTTATAATCCAAGAAGCGTTTGATACACAAAAAGAGCATCCTTTTAAAGGTAATATCGATGTACAAAAGATGGAAGATTTCATCAAAGAAAAAGGTACTAAAAATATAGCTTTTATCCTCATAACCATCACATGTAACTCAGCAGGTGGTCAGCCAGTATCTATGCAAAACATAAAAGAGGTGAAAAGTTGCGCTAAAAAATACGGCATAAGGGTATTTTTTGATTCTGCAAGGTACGCTGAAAATGCGTATTTTATAAAACAAAGAGAAGAAAAATACAAAGATACCTCGATAAGCAAAATCATAAAAGAGATGTTTTCGTATGGTGATGGCACAACAGTAAGTGCAAAAAAAGACGGATTGGTAAATATAGGAGGATTGCTTTGCTTCAAAGACGATGTCGCCCTGTTTAAAAAATGTCAATCTATGTGCGTAGTTATGGAGGGCTTTCCAACATACGGGGGTTTGAGCGGAAGAGACATGGAATGTTTAGCTCGAGGTTTAAAAGAAGGCATAGAAGAAGAGTACCTAAAATACAGAATCAACCAAGTAAAATACCTTGGCGAGTCACTAAGCGAGGCAGGAGTGCCAGTTCAACTTCCCATAGGAGGACACGCGGTCTTCGTAGATGCAGCCAAATTGTTACCTCATATCCCCTCATCACAATTTCCAGCCCATGCTCTTGCAAATGAATTATATATCAAAAGTGGCATAAGAGCTGTAGAGATAGGCTCCTTACTATTAGGAAGAGACCCGCAAACGCATGAACAGCAAAAATCCCCTATGGAGCTTTTAAGATTAACTATCCCAAGACGAGTATATACATACAATCACATGGATTTTATAGCAGATGCCCTCATAAACATAAGCAAAGATGCAAAAAGTGTAAAAGGAGTAAAATTCACATACGAACCAGAAATCCTAAGACACTTTACAGCTAGATTTGAAGTGGCAGAGTGATGGGTGTGGGTAAATTTGACTAATTAAGAAAGAGAATAAGAACTATCGATATAACGGATGGTAAGTTTTTGCTAGCTTCTGTTATTTTCTCTTTCTTTTAGGGATTTTATTAAGCAAGTCGGGATTTTATCTAATACTTAGTAGAATATCGTGTTTTTTATAAACTCAATTTTTAAAAGACTTCTAATATGTAATTTTATGCATTGCTATTAAATCTGTAAAGTTACTATTATCGGCTTTTTTAAGTGCTTGTATATACGCATTTCTTTTAGGATTCTCGCTAGCAAGTAAATTTTCTTGCCATTTTACAGGCATTAATCCATTTTGTCTAAGATAGATATTTGCTAACATTCTACTCCATCTTCCATTACCATTTTTAAAAGGATGAATTTGTACAGCCCTGTGATGGATTCTTGTTGCTGTTTCATAAACATCAAATGTTCTGTTCTTATTCCAAAAAGCTATATCGTCACTTAGTTTTTTGAGTTCAGTTGATACCAAATAAGCTTTGATGCCTATCGATAGTTCAACAGTTCTCACTTTTCCTGCCCAATCCCAAACATCACCAAACATCTCTTCATGAAGTTTAAGTAGCCATTCGTAAGTGAATGGTGCTTCTTTTTTTGAAGGTGGAGCTGAGAGATACTTAAGTGTAGCATTTGCTATATTTAGAGCTTCTTTTTCATATATCTCTTTTAGAGAATAACTTTTTGACTTTGAGATTTTTAATCCTGATATATCATCAAGAGGAGTAGCATCATCTATAGGTTTTGTGTTATTTGTCATTATGCTACCCACAATCTATTTTTATATTTACCACTTAAAAATTCTTTCTGAAATTTTGAGATGATTTTGTCTAATGATTCTTTCTCTAAGCCTTGTACTTCTAAAGCAGATGTATCTTGGACTAACGAAGCCATAAATATAGCTTTATCTTTTGCTCTTTGTTTTTCTAATTGTTTTAAAGACAGCGTTTTATTACCTGCAAAATCAAGTCCTAGTAAATTTGTTAATCGCTCTATGGTGCTTAATTTTACATCTTCTCCTGCAAAAAATCTATTTACTGTTCGTACACCTAAGTTACTTAATTTTGCAAGATTTTCTATACTGATATTGATTTTGCTTTTTCTATCTTCTATTTTTTTAATTAATTCTAATCGTGTCACTTTAAATCCTTTTTACTATTATGCCATAAGTGGCATATAAAATAACTTATACTATGCCACTTATGACAGTAATATTTTTACTCAAACTACGATACAAACTAATTATATTTTTTATGTGTGAGAACACTCAACCTTTAAGAAAGTAGCTATTTTTGGTTGTTTTTGGGCACAATTTGGACACAGTAAAACATATTATAAAAAATATTTAAATTTAAAACAAGCTAGTTATTTTTTTCAATTTTTTTTCAATGCTTGCTGATTCTTCAGCTGAAAAATATGTTGTATTTATATCATTTTTACCTTTTACAGCTGCAACTTCTCTATAGTCTCCCTTTTTAAATACTTGATAGTATGTAGCCCCATTTCCATACATACCATAATATGTAAATTTAATTGGATGCCACCCATTTATATACATACTTTGCACAATAACATCTTTTGGATCAGCATCAAAATTAACATATCCTATTTTATCTACTTTTTGATGCTTGTAATTTATATAAAATATATTGGATTGACCTCCAAAACCAATTGAAATTAATTCAGGAACATAATCTCCATTCAAATCAGAAAATGGTTTTATTTCTTGAAAAACTGGTACATATTCATGATTATCATTCCAAACTTCAGGAAACTTATTTATTTCTTTTTCTAACCAAGGAAAATCTGCAACTAAAGTGTTCATAGAAACAATTGCTTTGGAATCTGCAATGGTTTTATATTTTTTAAGTAGATATTTATAATCTTGTTTCTCGGAAGAAATATATTTATTGGAGTTTTTAGTTTGTTCCTTAGTATTCTCAAAAAAATAATTTATAAATTCATTAATATTTTTTATATTAAATATAGCAGCTATTGCTGCTATCAAGATTAATCCACCTATTGTAGATGTTTTTTTATTAATTTTATTTTTTTCATCAAACAAAATAGAGATTATTTTTTTAATATATCGTCTTATAATCATATTTATCATTTCTTCATTCTTTACACTCATGCCTATTCTTTCTTCTTTCTTTTGCCAATTTTATTCTTTCAGGCTCTGTGTATAATCTCTCTAATAAAATATATGTAAAATCATAAATATCTTCCAAATCTTCTCTTGATAGTATACCTTCATGAGCACCATCATTTCCATCGTTTTTTATGCATGAAGCTAATTCTTTTAATGATTTTGGAATTTTATCATTTTTTATTAACCACTCTAATCTAAATCCTAAACTTCTTAGTATTTTAGAATTTAAACCTTCAGTCTCAGTTGTTGGTAATAAATCTTTTGTTGCCATATCTAAACACAACCTAAACATAGTTCCTGAAGCATTAAAACAATCGACTGATTTACAAATCAGTCCTTCAATAAAAATTTCTTCTATATTTTTAGGGATAAATTCTGGTGGTTTTTCTGTAAAACTATTTTTCAAATTTATATAAGTTTCAATACATGCATAATTATTTATACTTTCGCCTGATTTTCCAAACATATCTTTTATTTGATTTTTAATATCTTTATCGCTAATAACAAAATTTGTAGCTGTTTTACAATTGCGACAAATGGAAAATGTTTCATAATAATTTTTCCATCCATACTTAGTGGTCGTATATTCTATATTTTTTACTTCAAAAGATATTTTTTTTGTAGCACATCTAGGACAATTAGCGACTAGTTCTGGCATAAAGCACTCCTCATAATATTAAAACTATTCTATCACATTATTTATAAAAAATCTTATTTTTTATAAACTTTTTAACAACATCATGAATAACTAACAACCCTTTATCCTAATGAATAAACCTCACAAAGTTTAATGTTTTTAATACACCAAATCCTGTATCAATAGTTAAAAGTAAGGTATTTTGGAATTTCAATTTATATTTTTTTGCTATTTGCATAAGCTTTTTATAGACATCGTCTTCTATATAAAAAACTATAAGATGATTGTTTTTATTTGGCTTATCTCCAATAATTTCTTGAAACCCTCGCTCCAAACAAGCTCTGATATGTCTATAACTTTCAAAGAATATGCTAGGTATATTGATGATGGAACTAAGCAAAGAGCAACATTTTTACAAGATGTAGCTTGACACATTCGGGCACAGTAGCATTTTTAAACTTTCAAAGTACCGTAAAATAGGGGCTTGAAGCGTGATGGCCGGGAGAAGGAGATTCGAACTCCTGGAGGTGTGACCCTCGCCGGTTTTCAAGACCGGTGCATTAAACCAAGCTCTGCCATCTCCCGACAATAAAAATAAGACATAAAATTGGAGGCGACACCCGGATTCGAACCGGGGATCAGAGCTTTGCAGGCTCCTGCCTTAGCCACTTGGCTATGTCGCCATTGCTTAAAGCTTATCCAAGATTATTAGTGGTGCCCGGAGCCGGACTTGAACCGGCACGCTCGCAATGAGCGAGGGATTTTAAGTCCCTTGCGTCTACCAATTCCGCCATCCGGGCAAACGCTTTGCTGTTTACTTCTTCTTTTTTAGGAAGTGAATTCCTAAAAAATTCCTCTCTACTGAAGCTTTGCCTTCGGCAAGAGGTCAAATATCTTTTTTCAAAATTAATGGAGCGGGAAACGAGGTTCGAACTCGCGACCCCGACCTTGGCAAGGTCGTGCTCTACCGCTGAGCTATTCCCGCAGTTAAAATTGAGACGAAATTATACCAAGTATTAGGGTAAATGTAAAGGGTTTATGCAAATAAAGCATTTTAATCTTATATTTTTGATATAATTGCAAAAAAATAAAGGAAGAAGATGCGTAGTGATCAAGTAAAAAAAGGTTATGATAGAGCTCCTCACAGGAGTCTATTTCGTGCAACTGGTGTGAAAAATGAGGATTTTGATAAGCCGTTTATCGGTGTAGCAAACTCTTTTATAGAGATTATTCCTGGACATTTTTTCTTGAATAAATATGGCGAAATCATCAAAGATGAGATAAGAAAAAACGGCTGTGTTCCATTTGAATTTAATACCATAGGCGTAGATGATGGAATTGCCATGGGGCACGATGGTATGCTCTATTCATTGCCTAGTCGAGAGCTTATAGCAAATAGTATCGAAACTGTTATGAATGCCCATAAACTTGATGCGATGATTTGTGTCCCAAATTGCGATAAGATAATCCCTGGTATGATTATGGGGGCTCTTAGAGTCAATGTTCCTACTGTTTTTGTCAGTGGGGGACCCATGAAAAAAGGATATGTGAAAGACGGTAGTCCTATAGATTTAGCAACTGCTTTTGAGGCTGTTGGAAAGTTTGAAAAAGGTGATATCACAGAAGAGGAACTTACAGATATAGAGTGCAATGCATGCCCTAGTGGTGGAAGTTGTTCTGGAATGTTTACAGCTAACAGCATGAACACATTGATGGAAGCTATGGGTATAGCACTTCCGGGCAATGGAACTATACCAGCGCTTACGCCTGAGCGAGAAGTGCTCATAAGAAAAGCGGCAAAAAGAGTTTGTGAGATTGCACTAGACGAGAAATATAATTTTAAAAATATACTAAATGAAAATGCTGTAAAAAATGCATTTGCGATAGATATGGCGATGGGCGGAAGTACAAATACAGTATTGCACATGTTAGCAATCGCAAGAGAAGCGGGAGTTGATTTTAATATTGCTGATATAAATAAAATAAGCAAAAAAGTTTCTCATATAGCCAAGATTTCTCCATCTTTGCAAAATGTTCATATGGAAGATATCGATAGAGCGGGTGGCGTAAATGCCGTTATGAGTGAAATTGCCAAGATGAATACAGGTGCTTTATATGTAAACAATCTAACTGTAACGGGCGAAACTATCGGCGAGAGAATATCTGAGTCTCCTATCCTAGATGAAAGCGTGATACATAAACTTGCAAACTCATACTCAAAGGTTGGTGGACTTGCTATATTGTTTGGAAATTTAGCCGAAGAAGGATGTGTTATCAAAACAGCTGGCATCGTAGGAGAGAGAATATACAGAGGGAAAGCCGTCTGTTTTGACTCTCAACAAGAAGCGATAGCTGGCATAGTGGGTGGAAGAGTTAAAAAAGGCGATGTGGCAGTTATCAGATACGAAGGACCAAGAGGAGGTCCAGGGATGCAAGAGATGTTAAGCCCGACTAGTTTAGTTATGGGTATGGGTTTAGGCGCTGATGTGGCTCTAATCACAGATGGAAGATTTAGTGGAGCCACTAGAGGTTTAAGCATAGGACATGTAAGTCCTGAAGCTGCTGAAGGTGGTATGATAGGACTTCTTAAAGATGGTGATATCATCCATATAGATGTTGATAAATATATATTGGAAGTTGAGCTAAGTGATGAAGAGATTGCACAAAGAAGAGCAGAATTTAAACCAAAACCAAAAGAGATTAAAGGAAGTTGGCTAAAACAATATAGGCAGCTTGTGACAAATGCAAGTAATGGGGCAGTCCTAAAAACTGAGTTTTAATGGACAGCTTTTTAAATCTTTTACTCCAAGATACAATCACTATGCTGGCGATTGTTGACCCTTTGGGTGTGAGCGCCATCATGCTCTCTTTGTTAGGACAGAGTGCTACAAAAGAAGATGTTTCTAAAATCGCATTTAAATCAACGATGACTATAATCATCGCATTTTTTGTAGTTTTGATAAGTGGAAATTTTTTACTAAAGCTTTTTGGTATAGAAATTGATTCTTTAAAAGTCATGGGTGGTATCGTGCTTTTGCTCATGTCTATCAAGATGGTAAATGGCTTGTCAGAATCTAAAAACCAAACAAAAGAAGAAAGGGTTGAAGCACAAGGACATGAGGAGTTTTCCATCATTCCCTTGGCGATTCCTATAACTTTTGGTCCGGGGATCTTTGCAACCATTGTGATACTAAGAAACCAAACTGAAGGATTTTCTTCTCTAGTTGCTTTTATTATTTCTTATCTTGTGGTGGCGTTAGCTGTTTATTTGGCGTTTAGAAATAGTGTTTACATAAAAAAGTATCTTGGCATCACTGGGTCTAAAATCATCAGTAGATTGATGGGTTTGATAGTTGGAGCAATTGCGGTTCAGTTTATAGTTTCGGGATTAAGTGTTTTGATAAAAGAATTTATGTGAATTAAGTAGAGATACATAATATCTCTACTTCAAAGGAGATTATTTTTGAATTTCTTCAAACCCAATTAGAGAACCATCTTTTTTTATGAAATCCCCAAATCCAGGGCTTTAAATCAAAAAGTGGCCTGTCACCTTTTTCTCTATTTTTCTCTTTTTAGTTTCTCTTTTTTGTTGGGATTTAATTGTTTTTTTGATATAATTCATTTGTTGGCTTTCTTGGGTATTTCGTCTGTTAACGATACCTTTTGAAAGCCAGTTTTATTCCATGTTGCTTTTGGGGGGGGGTGCTTAAGTAGGTGGCATTCAACTCTGATCCCTAATATTTAGCGTCGTTTGTCGAGGCAATTTCTCTTCCCCATTCTTGTAGCATATATAAAATTGGCTGTACCTTTTTGCCAAGTTTAGTAATACTATATTCTACTTTTGGCGGTATCTGGGGATAAACTTTTCTAGAAATTATCCCTTTTTGCTCGAAAAGTCTAAGGTTCTGTGTCAGCATTTTTTGAGTTATCCCATTAATTTCTCTTTTAAGATCACTGTATCGATAAACTTTTTCAGATAAATTCCACAAAATAAGACCTTTCCATTTGCCAGATACCAATTCAAGTGCAATTTCAAAAGGGCATTCGTATTCAATTTTATCCATTCATTTCCTTTTAGTATGTATAGTACATATTAGTATGTACTTGATATAATATTATATATATGATAAACTTATGCTGAAATTAACCACTATGAAGCTTCATAAGTTGGTTATTTTTAATTACAATTACAAATTATGGAGGGTGTAAATGAATTTGCAAGAAGGAATGAAAATATATTATAATAAAAAATTATATTTTATATGGCAAATAGTTAATAAGAGTGTCTTCTTATTAAACTGTGGTGATGAAAGACCAATATTTATAAAATGTGATTATGAGGCATTGGAATCGATGCACATAGAAAAGGAGGACTGAAAATGTCTAAACTTCAAAAAAACATTGGTATTTTTTCTGGGATAGGTATAGCGGTGGGAATGGTTGTGGGGTCAGGATTATTTGGGCTTCCTGGGCTTGCTATAGATATTGGGGGTCCCACAGTATCATTATATGGTTGGATTGCAACAATATTTATAACATTTCCTATGATTTATATATTTATTAAATTAGGTGCTAAATTTCCAAAAGCAGCAGGATTGTCAAAATATGCCGAAATATCATTTGGCTCTTGGGGAAGCTATGGCGTAACGGCAGTCTTAAGCGGGACTTTTACTATAGGCATACCTGCATTAGCTATGATTGGAGGAGCATATTTGGCAAAGCTTTTAGGAATTGATGATTCTTTTACTTATATTTTTTCAATTTTATTTTTATTAGTAGCAACAGCAGTAAATTTATATGGCATAAATATGGCTTCATGGATCAATACAATATCATTAATTTTTATTTTTTTATTGATAGGATTGTTAATTATTTTGCATCCAGATTACTTA
>JALUXT010000120.1 GCA_027013245.1 Campylobacteraceae bacterium | reverse complement strand
GATGATATTTTCACTTTTTGCTATCAAAGAGCTTCCTGCAAGATTTATAAATACAAAAAATAACAATATAGCCACACTATATATATCAGTATAAAATGTCGAATTTTGAACGAACATGTGAGCTGCATATACTCCAAAAGTTTTGGAAACCATAGCGATTCCTACCAATGATGATATATAAAATAGTATAGACACAGAGCCTGAAAATACTCCCTCACCATAACATTGCACCAAATACTCTACCATTCCACCACGACTAGGGTATAGGACTGTTAGTTTTGCCAGCGAATAGCCAGCACTTAGTGCAATGATTCCACCAAACACAAAAGAAATCCACACTAGATTTCCAGCAATCGCCCCAGCCTCACCCAACAGAACAAAGATACCGGCTCCCACCATAGAGCCGATACCTAAAAATATAGCACTCCATAAGCCAAATGATTTTTTCAACTTACCTTCCTAACTCTTTTTTTATCAAAGATATACGCATACATTGGCACATAAATAAGTGTCAAGAGTGTGCCAATCAAAAGTCCACCGATAGCAACATCTGCTAAAGGGCTAAGTCTTTCAAGTCCCACAGCTTGCTCTAGTGCGATAGGAATCATACCTGCAATCGTACCAAATGCAGTCATCATAACAGGGCGAAATCTAACTGTTACGCTATCTAGTGCACTTTGAAATGGGCTTTTGCCCGCTTGTTCATTTGCTTGATAAAAATCAATCAAAAGTACAGCATTTTTTATGATAATTCCAAAAAGCAGCAAAATTCCCAAAAGACTCGGCATACAGCTAGGTTTATTGAACAGCAACATTCCCCATGAAGCTCCTATCAAAGATAGAGGTAAAACGAGTATCATGATAAAGGCCATTCTAACTGAGCGATAAATCGCAATCAAAGTCATAATCAATATAATGACTCCTAAGCCTATAGCCTTCAACATTCGTCCAAAACTATCCGATATAGTTGCACTGTCTCCTGTTTGAGTTATGATAAAATCATCAGATTTTACATTTTTTAGTGCCGCTATCGTATCATCAGTCAAGTGAGTTACTGGTCTTTTTGCTCGATATCCATTTACATCTAAAGAGTAGAGCATATTGTCTCTCTCTATCTTTGCATAAGTCAAACTTTTTTTGATGTTTGCTATTTGGGAAAGTGGAATCTCTCCAAATTTTGTCGTGATAGGTAAAAGTTTCAGAGTTTCAAGATTTTTTGTAAATTTATCTTTTAAATAAATTCTCACAAATTGTGTATTCATGGACTCCAAATTTGCATTTAGCGAAGCAACTTCACCTTTTATCGGTATTTGCATAGCGACATTAAGTGGAGTGATACCATATCTTAGAGCTTTATTTCTGTCTATATTTATGACGTACTCGCTAAAGTCTTTGCCCCAACTCGTTGAAACTGAGGTCAATCCCCTTACTGTTTTTAAAGCACCTGCTACTTTTTTGGAATACTCGCTCATGCCCTCAAAAGTCGGAGCACTTATCCTAGCATCTACTGTTGCTTTTACACTTGAGAGTGCAGTTGCACCAAAGTCAAAAACATCATCTCTTTTGATGCCTTGTATGATAGAGAGTTTTTTTCGTATTATATTTTCTAGTTCCCATAGCGTTTTTTTTCTTTTAAATCTATTGACAGCATTTATAGTTATAGTGGCTTCCGTTGGAAGATTTCCACTACCAAGGCTTAGAACTCCTGGTTCACTTCCAAAAGCGATAGAGCTTCTTATGTTCCATGGTTGATTGTTTAGCCATTTTAAGAATGGTTTTAGTCTTTTTTCTGCCT
>JALUXT010000119.1 GCA_027013245.1 Campylobacteraceae bacterium | reverse complement strand
TCCAATAATTTCATGTCCATACTC
Organism: Campylobacteraceae bacterium; assembly: GCA_027013245.1. GTDB lineage: Bacteria > Campylobacterota > Campylobacteria > Campylobacterales > Sulfurospirillaceae > JAADIZ01. The sequence goes on along the minus strand of JALUXT010000119.1, from coordinate 1,779 downwards.
ACTCATTATAGATTCAGGATGAAACTGAATACCGTAAACTTCTCTGTCTTTTATCTTTAACGCCATTATTTCATTATCATCCATACTATATGCTGTGGGTTCCACAACAGAAGGAAGTGTACTTTTATCTACAATAAGTGAATGGTACCTTGTTGCAGTAAACTCTTCTGGTAAATCCTGAAATAGTGCACATGTTTTATTTTGTTTCATTTGTGAAGTTTTTCCATGCATCATATTTTTTGCACGTATTACATCTGCACCAAAGACTTGAGCTATGCTTTGGTGTCCTAAACAGATACCAAGAATGGGAAGTTTATCAGCAAAATATTTTATAACTTCTAATGTAATACCTGCTTCATCAGGAGATGCTGGTCCAGGAGAAATAAGAATTTTTTCTGGTTTAAGTGCGACTATTTCTTCTACACTCATTTCATCATTTCTAATTATTTTCAGATCAGCCCCAAGTTCTCTACAATATTGGACTATATTATATGTAAAACTATCATAGTTATCTATCATTAAAATCACAATAAGTATCCTCGCCTATAAAAGCTATTATTTCAAGAATTATAGCTTGTTTTTATTTAATATTTTTGATATTTTCACCAGAACCTAAAAGAACTGATGCCCATTTAGTATTTTCATGTGCATCAAAAGCAATTTTTGCCATTATAGTCAAAGGAATAGAGAGTAGCATACCTACAATTCCTAGTAACCATCCCCAAAAAAGTAAAGATAAAAATACTACTAATGTAGAAAGTCCTAAACCTCTACCCATTATTTTTGGCTCAACTATAGATCCAATAATAATATTTACACCTGTATAAAGAGCTATAACAAGCACTGCACTCATACTACCTAACTGTACGAGTGTTATCAAGACAGCCGGAACTGCTGCAATAATAGAGCCTATGTTTGGTATAAAATTAAATAGAAATGCTAAAACAGCCCAAAGAAATGCATAATCAGTCCCAATTAGTAAAAGGACTATCCAAATGATAAAACCAGTAAGTAAGGATATAAGTGCTTTTAATACCATATACTCTTTAATTTTTTCTGCAATAACAGCTATATGCTTCACAGTGTCTTTCTCTCCATCAGCAAAATCAATTTTATTCATAAAGTTTCCTGATTCAAGGAGCATAAATACAACTGTCAAAATCACGACAAACCCATTAGTAAACATAGAACCCATACTTTGTATAACGGACGTTCCAAAAGTCATTAATCGTTTTGAATTTACAAATTCTGAAAGTTCTCCAACTGGTATAGTTACTCCGAAGTTTTGGGCATACTGTATAAATCCAGCATAGAGTGTGGTAAGCTTTTGAGAGTACATATTAATATTTGCACTAAAATCTGCTACGGATGTTCCTATAAGTTTTCCAACTAAACCTAAAACTATTAAAAAGGTACTCATTACAAATAATAACGCTAAGATATCAGGAATTTTTTTACTTTTAAAGTAATTGTATGATGGCATTAAGATAATCGCTATAAATAAAGATAAAAGAAAAGGAATTAAAATAGCTGAAGCACTTTTTATCCCCGCCAAGACTATAACAACACTTGCCATCACCATAAAAAAGTACCCTACTTTTTGTTCGTTCATAAAATATCCTTCTAATTTTGTATCTGTTTTTTGTTCGTTAATTTTTGTAGATAATTTGAAATGTTTATCAAACTAAATGTCACTAGAAATATCATAAAACCGGGAAAAAAACTTACCCACCAAGCTATTTCAACAACATCTTTCCCCCCGCTAAGTATTGTACCCCA
>JALUXT010000118.1 GCA_027013245.1 Campylobacteraceae bacterium | reverse complement strand
TTCATTTTAATCCTACGCCCAAGTTTTCTTTTGTTCCAGTTTTTAATATCAGCAGAAGCAAAAGTACCATTTGGAATGGCAATAAGCGCATTATCAAAAGTTCGAATAGTTGTTACTCGCAATCCAATCTCGACAACGGTTCCCTCTTTTTTGTTAATCTCAACCCAATCTCCTTGTGAAAAAGCATCGCTAGCTAAAATTGCAATCGTTCCAAAAAAGTTGGAGATTGTATCTTTTGCAGCAAAAGCAACAGCAAAACCACCAATGCCTAGACCAGAAAGTAGTGCTGTCAAATTTACGCCTGCAAAGTAAAGAATAAAAAGAAAACCAATCAAAAAGATAAAAAAGTTAACAATTTTTATCCCAACATTAATGAGTTCAGCTTTCACATTCGAAGTATTTTCAGAAAATTTTTCTAGGTTTATAGGTGCAACTATATTGATAACATTATAGGTAAAATAAGTTATAATCACTGTGTATATGATATTAAAAAAACCAGACATTGCAATGCTATTGCTAAAGCTATTATATGCATATGCTATCATATTAAGACTAATGACCACGATTAGTATATCTATCGTTTTTTTGGTTCTGTTTAAAATATTTTGTGCATAAACTTGCAGATAATTATTATATAGTAAATACTTTTCAAAAAGAAAATAAAATAATTTTCGAATAAAAAAGATGAAAAATATCAAAAATACAATGATAATCAATTTAACAACACTTAACCCTACTGTTGAAAGTAGTCTATCGACTTGATGCACAGCATTTATAGAGCTGATAAAAACCACAATATTAACAAGATGAAATTTAGAAAACTTGCTAAGACCATACATCTGTTTTTCAAATTTATAAATATGTGCAACGATATCATTGGTGATATTTTGCAAGGCATAATACTCTTGCACATTTCTTTTTAGTGCTATGATTACAGGAGCTTTTCCTTTGAGAGTTAATAAGTCTTTATAATTGTTTTTTGTAAGCTTAACAAGTTCTTTTTGATTTAACGCAACAAATTTATTTAATTTTTTTTCAAATGTTTCAGCACTACTACCATCAAGGGCAATCAAAATATTTCGTATTAAGTCATTGATATTTTTTGCAATACGGTATGACTTTATCTGCACTTCATCTCTTGTAACTGCATAATTATTTCCGATTCTTTTATTAACAGCGATAATTTTTCTCAGTGAAAATATTTTAGAATTATAACTTATCGCATTATCTATATATTTTTGTTTTTTTGACATTAGCGTGTATAAAGCTTTTTCGTACAATGCTTCCTGCTTTTTTATCAAATCAGAAACTTTTTTCTGCGTGAGATTGGCATCCGAAATTTGCATTGATAGTTTCAATTGTTGGTCTATAAATGTTGAATATTTAACACTTGCATTTGCCACTATACCAAAAAAGAAAAAAGCAAGTATTATAAAATTTTTCATTCTTTTAGATTTTATTATTGGCATAACAATATATCCTTTTATGCAGTTACCGGTATAAAAACCTGATAATTACTTGCTAATTTAAAGTATAACTTTTCCATATCTGTTGAAAAAACAGACAAGATGTTTTGGTTTGCAACTTTTATGCTAAATGGCACAAATTGCAATATATCTTTTTTGTTTCTTAATTTTATCAATGGATTTTTCTGCGAATCTATAATCTCTACTTTTTTGTTAAATATCTTTCCTAAACTTTTAAAGTGTTCGCTTAGACCATCTTCATCATCCACGCCATCAGGATAAAAATTATACAGCTTTATCTTTAAATCCAACTGCGTTGAAAAATCAAATATAACAGATGATTCTTTTTCTATATCTTCACTGTTATTACTAAGAATCACAGCCTCTTTTAAATCTGCAAATCCCCAAATACCAATCTTAAATATAGGCTTTCTTAGTTCAAACAAAGTCTTTACATGTAAGGCAAAAAAATCTTGCATGACCACAACAAGACCGATATCTTTCCCTTTTACATCATTTTTCAGTATCTCTTTTGTGCTATTACTATAATAATCTATCAAAACATCTATATTTTTACCATTATAACTTTTGATTTTATCAAAAAGTTTTGTGCCAGTTGGATTAATCACCTTTATAAGAATCTTTTTAGAGTTTATCTTTGTGTGTAAAAGCATGGCATCGTTTAAAATCGTATTTATATCATTTTCGCTCATATTTAACATGTCGATAAAACAGTAAATCACCTTTCCAAATGGATAGGGAAACTGCCCTATCTCTTTTTTAGCACTATTATAGACGCTTCTTAAGACATGAGGCTCACCAACTGCTAGCAAAACATCATTTGGTAAAATCATAAGAGAATCTCTTGGCAAAATCAAACTATTGGCTCTATAAATCCCTGCTATTTTCCATTTGCTTTGTTCTATATTTCCAAGATGTCTGTAAGAGTATGAACTTCCAGAGGGAATCCTTATCTCCATAATCTCACCCTTGCCTAAACCAACATTTTGTGCGATAACTGCAACATCAGGAAGATAATCTATAAAACGAGAAGCCAAAGCCTCCCTAGAATCAAGAAGATAGAGTCTCTTATCGTCATATTTTATCCCCCATCTATCAAGCAAAACAATTTGTATCTCTTTGTCTATCTTTCTTATATTTTCATAAGAAGTAATGGCATCAATCTTTTTAGAAGCTATAATCATAACTTGATAATACTCTTCGCCTAAGACTTGGGCAAGTTTTTCATAACTAGTTGGGTCAAAATTATAAAAAGTAAAATTCTCAGGCTTGTTTTTAGGAAGTGTAGAGTCTTTATAGTAGACAACACTATAAAGATTTTCACCATATTGGGAATCCATAACTCTTTCTAAAAAATATTTCGCTAAAATACCATCAGCAAGTATGAGAATTTTTTTCATGTACACTCCATTTATAAGGATATTATATCAAAGATGAGATTTAAAATAGATAATACGGACCAAAACGCAAGAGCTTGCACCATTCAAACAGCTCACAGCACTATACAAACTCCTGTTTTTATGCCAGTGGGAACTGTCGGGAGCGTAAAAAGTCTTGATGCAAAGGACATGGCTCAAGAGTTACAAGCGCAGATAATCCTAGGCAACACTTACCATCTTTATCTTCGCCCTGGTGATAAAACCATCAAGCATTTTGGAGGCCTTCATGGCTTTACAAAATTTCCAAATAGTTTTTTGACTGACAGTGGTGGTTTTCAAGCATTTAGTCTTAGTTCTAACTCAAAACCTGACTTAAACGGCATAAAGTTTAAATCTCATATTGATGGCTCCATGCATTACTTTACACCAAAAAGTGTCTTAGATATAGGGTATAATTTAAACTCTGATATTATGATGATATTAGATGATTTAGTAGCACTTCCTGCTAGTAAAGAGAGGATTGAACTCTCCATCCAAAGGACTACTGCTTGGGCAAAAGAGGCGATAGAATACCATGTTAATCAAAAAGAAAAAGGCATAGGAGCTCATCAAAATATCTTTGCGATTATACAAGGTGGAACTGATAAAGAATTTAGAAAGATTTCAGCCGATGAGCTTTGCTCCCTAGAGGATTATGACGGATATGCCATAGGTGGGCTTAGTGTCGGCGAATCAAATAACTTGATGTACGATACAGTTGAATTTACAACTCCTTTGATGCCAAAAGACAAACCAAGATATTTGATGGGAGTGGGAACTCCTGAAGATTTAGTGGAAAATGTAGAGCGGGGAGTTGATATGTTTGATTGTGTGATGCCAACAAGAAATGCAAGAAACGGCACACTTTTCACATCTTTTGGAAAGATAAATATAAAAACAGCGAGATACAAACTAGATATTGAACCCATAGATAAGGAGTGCGATTGCTTTACATGTAAGAATTATAGCAGAGGCTATCTAAACCATCTATTTAGAGCTCGTGAATTGACATATTTTAGGCTCGCTTCAATGCATAACCTTCACTATTATCTAAATTTGATGAAGCAAATGAGAGAGGCGATACTGCTAAACAAATTTAAAGAATTTAAAAAAGAATTTTACGCGAAAAGAGGTAAATGATGAAATGCGAATGGTGCAAAATAACACTTCCTATTATAGTTATAATTTTAATAGTCGGTATATTTTCATACCAATTCATCGACCCTGCTCCACCTAGAGCTATCAAAATAGCTACAGGAAAGATTGATGGGTCATACTATCATTTTGCTACTATTTATCGCAAGTTGCTTAAAAAGGAAAAATTTGATTTGCAACTTGTACCAACAGCTGGTTCAGTTGAAGCACTTAGCATGCTTGAAAAAGGAAAGGTTGATGTAGCATTCGTACAAGGTGGGACTGCAAAAAAACAAGATTTAAAAAATCTAATGTCTCTTGGCAGCATATATTTTGAGCCTCTTTGGGTATTTTATAGAAAAAGTGATAAGTTTAAGTATCTTTATGAATTAAAAGGTAAAAATATATATATTGGTGGTGTTGGAAGTGGAACTAGAGCTTTAGCAAAGGTTTTGCTAAAAGAGAATAATATAGATAAAACGAATACAAACTTTGTAGATTTAAAAAATCAAAGTCCAAAAACTGCTTTGGAAAAAGGAAAGGTAGATGCTATTTTTAGTGTAATTTCCGCTAGTTCTTCTAAGATAAAAGATTTATTGAGCGACAATAAACTTGAACTTTTTAGTTTTAAAAGAGCTAAGGCATATAGCAAAAGATTTTCTTACTTATCTGCCTTAACACTTGGTGAGGGCGTTATGAATCTGGAAAAAAACATACCAAAAACTGATAAAACATTACTAGGCACTACCGCAACTTTAGTTTCAGTAAAAACATTGCATCCAGATTTAATCAGATTACTATTAAAAGTCGCGAAAAAAGTACACTCCCCATCATCTATATTTTCAGTACAAAATCAATTTCCAACATATAAATACACTCAAATTCCAATGAGCAGTGATGCAAAAAAGTACCTCTTAAAAGGAGATAGCTTTTTAGAAAAGATTTTTCCTTTTTGGATTGCAAGCAAAATAGATAGACTTGCTATCATGATAATCCCTCTTTTAACTCTACTTTTTCCACTTTTAAAAGGTGCGATGCCTCTTTATAGATGGCGAGTGAGGTCAAAAGTATATAAATGGTATAAAATTTTGCATGAAATTGACTCTAGGTTAAAAAATACTGATAAAAACGAACTGATAAAAACTAAAACTGATTTACTAAATATTTTAGATGAAATCCAAAAAGAGACGAAAATACCACTGTCTTACATGGGAGAGTATTATGATTTAAAAGTACATGCAAATCTAATTTTAGGTAAAATAGAAAAGCTTTTAGATTAAATTCTTTGCTCAACTGAAGTTGCGTGAGCTCCTAGTCCTTCGGTTTTTGCTAATAATGCACACTCTTTTCCTATTTTTTTTATGCCCTCTTCGCTCATGCAAATTATGGAAGATTTTTTTATAAAATTATCAACACTCAGTGGCGAATAAAACTTAGCAGTTCCACCAGTTGGAAGTGTGTGATTTGGTCCTGCTATATAATCACCTATAGGTTCCGGTGTGTATCTTCCAAGAAATATAGCTCCCGCATGTTTTATCTTTGGTAGCAAGCTCATCGCATCTTCGCACATGATTTCTAAATGTTCAGGTGCGATTTCATTCATCAAAAAAATGGCTTCATCCATATCTCTTGCGATGATTATAGCACCTCTTTTTTCTATAGAAGTTCTTGCAATTTTTTCTCTGCTTAAAGTTTTTAACCAAATCTCTATCTCTTTTTGTGTTTGATTTGCCAACTCTTCGTCAGTTGTAATCAGTATTGAACTTGCCATCTCATCATGTTCTGCTTGTGAAAGCAAATCTATCGCTAAAAGTTTTGCATCACTACTGCTATCAGCTAAAACTCCTATCTCGCTAGGACCTGCTATCATGTCTATATTTACTTCGCCATATACTAACTTTTTAGCAGTTGCTACAAATATATTGCCAGGACCCGTGATAACATCAACTTTTGGTACGCTTTTTGTGCCATATGCCATAGCAGCTATCGCACTAGCTCCTCCTATCTTGTAGGCATTTTTTATGCCACAAAGATGCATGGCCGCTAGTAGTAAAGAATTCAGTTCATTTTGTGGTGCGGGAGTGCATACTACAATCTCATCAACGCCAGCAACGATAGCAGGTATTGCGTTCATAAGCAACGAACTTGGATACGCTGCCTTTCCCCCAGGAATATAAAGTCCGGCTTTATCAACTGCTGTTATTTTTTGCCCAAGAATTGAGCCAGTAACATCGGTTTCCATCCATGTTTTTGGAAGTAGTTTTTCATGATATGTTTTGATTCTATCATATGCTAGCTTTAGTGCATTTTTTAGCTCATTATCTAATTTATTATATGCAATTTTCATATCGTTTGTAGAAATTTTTAGTTCATCATCACTTTTCGGAATCCACTTATCAAACTTTTGCACATGTTTTTTTACTGCACTGTTTCCATCGGCTCTGATTTCATCTATAATAGCTCTAACTATCTTTGAAACACTATCTATATCCATCTTTCCTCTGCCCAAAAGCTTTGAAAATTGGGTTTTAAAATTTTTGTCATTTGTTTTTATTTGTAACATTTACTAATCCTTATATAAGTGTTATTTTATCAAATTTTCTCTCATACCTTGCTTTCATGGATTCATTTCCCTTTAATCCGCCTTGATGGATATAAATCGGTGTACCTTTTAACTTCTTTTTATTTTCTAAAAATTTAATCCAACCAATCGGATCGTAAAGCAAATCAAATTCTACTCTCATATCATCTTTTAATTCTTTCCATATTTTATAAGCCTCAGCATATAATTTTCCATAGTGATATTTTTTCTTTGAATTTAATATATTTGGGTAAATATCAATATTTTTATCCACCATATTCCACTGAGCTTTAAGATACAAATCATCTCCAACAGTGCTACATGTGAATACTTTGAAAGGCAAATATTTTTGCAAAAAAAGTGCTGTTGTACCAGTACCTGAGGGCAAGAAAAGATAAGGATTTTGGATGTTTTCTTTTTTAATATCAGAGATAAGTTCTAATGCTAAATTTTTTAATCCAACTTCAGCTTCGTTCTGCCTACCACCTTCTTGAACTATTATTGTTTTATCATTATCTAACGAATTTGCATCAGAACATTTATCATTTGAAAGTCTTAGCTCCATACCATTTCCAAGAGCATATTTGTAATTTCCAATTGGATTTTCTTTCAAAAATATAGAAACATGATCGCAAAAATATATAAATCTCCAGCCTTTCATCTTGGCTAAAACAGAGAGTGAATACATAGCATTTGATTGATTTGAGCCGAAACTAACTATTTGTTTAATCTTAGGAAAATCATTCACTAAATAATACTCAACTTTTCTAGCCTTATTCCCAGAAAAATCAACATCAAGCAAATCATCTCTTTTTATGTAAAATAACTCATCTCTAAAGTGATGTTTTTCAAGTGGTGATGGAGTAAAAATCATACAAAAAGAGTCTCAAGCGAGACTCATAATCTTAGTTTCTATCGATACAATTTAAATCGCTATAAGCTATCTTCAATCTTTTTATAAGACCTTTTTCTCCAGCTCTTAGCCATTTTCTCGGATCGTAATATTTTTTATTTGGCAAATCAGCTCCATCTGGATTACCAATTTGTGTTTGCATATAAGCACTATATTTGTCGATATATCCTTTAGCACCTTCCCAAAATGCCCATTGTGTATCTGTGTCTATATTCATCTTAATCACACCATAAGATAATGACTCTTCAATATCATCAATATGACTTCCACTACCGCCATGGAATACAAAATTTACAGGCTTTTCTTTAGTATTGTATTTTTTCTGTATATAATCTTGAGAATTTTTCAAAATTTTTGGCAGCAAGTTAACATTACCAGGTCTATAAACACCATGAACATTTCCAAAAGAAGCAGCTATCGTAAAACTTGGGCTTATCTTACTAAGTTCGATATAAGCGTAAGCCACATCTTCAGCTTGTGTATAAAGTGCTGAATTATCCAGATGAGTATTATCTACTCCATCTTCTTCACCACCTGTACATCCAAGCTCAATCTCAATAGACATACCGATTTTGCACATTCGCTTCAAATAAGTCTTACATGTAAAGATATTTTCCTCTAAATCTTCTTCCGAAAGATCAAGCATATGAGAACTAAACAAAGGCTGTCCATACTTTTTAAAATAATCCTCTCCGGCATCTATCAATTCGTCAATCCATGGCAAAAGCTTTCTTGCCGCATGGTCAGTATGTAAGATTACAGGGATGCCATATGCCTTTGCCAAAGAGTGTACATGTAAAGCTCCACTAATTGCACCCAAAACACCTGAAACTTGAGGGGCAATCCCCTCGCCTCCCCAAAATTTTGCTCCACCAAATGAAAATTGGATAATTATAGGAGAATTAACATCTTTTGCAGTTTCCATCACTGCATTTATAGAGTCTGTACCCACGACATTTACAGAAGGGATAGCAAAAGAATTCTCTTTCGCTATCTCATAAACTTTTTGTAAATCATCACCAAAAACAACCCCAGGCTTGACAAAATCAAAAATCTTTCTACCTTGCATCAAAACAACCTTTTTATTTTATAGTTACTTTTGCATCTTTTCTAAGTTTTTTTGCTTGTGCTGAAACTTTTTTTCTAAATTTATCCATCTTTAAAGCATTCTCTATTCTAGGTTTTACCTCAGCTAAAGTTGCTTTTTTACCAATTTCTTTATTTTCTAGGTAAATAACATGATAGCCAAATTGAGTTTTAACTGGTTTTAGCGTAATAGTGCCTTTTTTAAGTCCAAACGCTGCATCACTAAAAGGTTTAACCATTTGTCTTTTATTGAACCATCCAAGCTCACCACCACTTTTACCACTGGGTCCTGTTGATTTAGCTTTTGCTAACTCGATGAATTTTTTAGAAAGCGCATCTCCTTTTAGGCTTTTAAGCTCATTTATAACAGCTTGTGCATCTTTTTCAGTCTTAAGAAGTATATGTCTAGCTTTTGCACGAGATGGTTTTTTAAATTTTTCTGCATTTTTATCATAAAATGCTTTTATATCTTTTTCTGTTACATTAACTTGTGAAAAAACTTTTTTCATCCATAATTCCAAAGCTAAATCACTCTTTATCTTTTTCAATGCCTCTTTGAATGATTTATCATTTTCAATGCCACTTTTTATAGCATTTGCAGCAAGTAATTTTCTCTCAATAGCTTGCTCAACTACTTTTTTCTGAGTAGCTGGTGGAAGTTGCTCATATACAGCACCTCTGCTAGATTTAAGCAAAACTTTTATATCTTGATCCGTTACATTTTGTCCATTTACCGTTGCATATACAGCAGCATTTAAACTGATACCACAAATCGCAGCGACTACGCTAGCTAAAATAATCTTCTTCATCTATATCCTTTAATAATTAATTTGTGGTATTATACTATCTTTGTTTAAATATTTAATAAATCTTATAAGGAAAAACACAATCAAACAATCAACCAAAAAAGATATACAAGCCATAAAAGAGATTTTTATACAAAGGTATAGCGATGCCGTTACGGAGTTAAAATATAAAAACCTATATGAACTACTCATATCTGTGATGCTTTCTGCTCAATGTACCGACAAAAGAGTAAATATAATCACACCAGCTCTTTTTGAAAGATATCCTGATGTGTTAGCTTTACAAAATGCCCAGTTGGATGATGTAAAAGATATCATAAAATCCTGCTCTTTTTTTAACAACAAAGCAAAAAACCTGGTAAAAATGGCACAAAAAGTCGTGAATAATTTTGACGGAACTATTCCTTTGGATGAGAAAAAACTAATCTCTTTGGCAGGAGTTGGTCAAAAAACAGCCCATGTAGTTCTCATAGAATATAATCAAGCAAACTTGATGGCAGTCGATACTCATGTCTTCAGAGTCGCCCATCGCCTAGGACTAAGCAAATCAGAAACCGCCATAAAAACTGAAGTTGACCTAACAAAGAAATTTAAAACCAATCTACACATACTTCACCAAGCCATGGTGCTTTTTGGCAGATATATCTGTACCGCCAAAAGTCCAAAATGCAATGAGTGTTTTTTGACTGAGTATTGCAAAAGTAAAGAGGGTTTCAAGGCTAGATAACCAGTGACACAACATATCACATAGCGTTTTTAATTCAATATGAATTCAATTTTAAAAAGACATTTTGTCTTTTTAATACACATATTCAAGCATTAACACCCAAAATATACCTATTTGCTCCCCTATTATATTATTAAAAGACATCAAAAATAGCAAAATATGTAGAAAAACTAGATTGTATGCTTTAAATGTCATGTAAACAATACAAATAAATAGATATTTGAACATTGAATTTCATATCAAAAGGTGATATAATGTCCACTAATAAATAGTTGTTCGTGCCCGCTACGCGGGCCCGAACAACGGTCGCGCTGAGCACACTAGCGTGTGCCACCTGCTTTTTGATTCGTTCTACGCTACGCTACGAA
>JALUXT010000117.1 GCA_027013245.1 Campylobacteraceae bacterium | reverse complement strand
GAGTGTAAAAACCATGAAGCCAAAACTCTCAAATGCATCACTAACATTGCCTTATCTAGCACTTACAAAAAGTAATGATGATGTAAAGATTAGCTCGAGGATAAGTGCAAGGATAAAGTATATTGTGAAAAGTGGGCAGAGAGTTAAAAAAGGTGAAACGATTGTAAGGATTGATGATAAAGAGTTGAAAACACAATTAGAATCACTAAACCTAAACATAAGATCTCTAAAATCACAGCTGAATTCAAAACTAATAGCACTAAAAAATCTAAAAAATACACACGAGCGAACCCAAAAACTTCTTAGTGTAAAAGGTGCTTCACAAGAAGAGTTTGACGCAGAAGTGACTCGAATCGAGGCAGCAAAATCTGGACTTGATACTCTGAAATTTAAAGTTCAGGAATTAAGAGCAAATAAAGCCTCAATCGACAATATGCTCTCATATGCTACTATAAAATCACCAGTAGATGGCATAGTCACAAGACTTGCAAATGTGGGAGACATAGCGATGATGGGTAAACCTCTTATCAGTATAAGTGCAAAATCAAGCAGTTATTTACTTGTAAGATTGCCTTCAGACACAAATGCAAAAGCGATAATTTACAATAAAAAAGTCTATCCGATTAGTGCGCTAAACACAACTTATAACGGCCTTTTGGAATATCTTGCCAATATAGATGAGAGCTTAACAAGCAACCAAACTATAAATATAGATGTTGTTATCTATAGTGGTAGTGGTTATAAACTTCCTCATGACACAATCTTAGACAGAAATGGAAAAAGTTATGTTTTAGCCTTAGTTGGAGACAAAGCTGTGCCAAAAGAAGTTAGTATCGTAGCAAATGGTGAACAAGGCGTGGTCGTAAAAGGCATAAATGCAAATGAAAATATAGTAGTTGCAAAACAAGATATATTACTTAAACTTCTTAGCGGAATAAAAGTAAGAGCTATAAAATAAAGGATAAATGATGTTATTTGAATATTTTTATAAAAGACCTTATCTACTTTATAGTTTGATATTTGGGTTTTTTATCATGGGGATTGTGGGTTTAACAACACTTCCTAAAAACCTTTTTCCTGATGCAAATCCACCTAAGATTGTGGTCATCACAAAAGTTCCAGGAGCTACGGCAAAAGTGGCGGCGAGTACAGTTTCGAAGCCTATTGAACAGGAACTTTCTAGGCTAGGAGAGGTTACTGATGTAAGTAGTGTAAATGTTGCAAACATGTCAATAGTAAGTGCAGAATTTGGTTATAAAAAAAGCTTAAATGCAGCTGCAGTTGATGTTGCAAATGCACTAAATATTGCAAAAGCAAAGATACCAGCGGGTCTAAATCCAGCTATTTATACAGCAGGTGATTTTACTTTGCCAGTTGATGTTATAGCACTTAGTCCGAAAAATTCTTCTATAAACTTAGATGAGATAAGAAAGATTTCTGATAGTTTTATAAAGCCTCACCTATTAAGCAACAAAGCCATAGGAAATGTTGAGGTTTTTGGTGGGTACGAGAGTGCTATAAATGTAGAAATTGATCCGTTTAAGGCTAAAAAATATGGTGTTGATTTTGAAACTATTACAAAAGTCATTATGGCACAAAACAAAGATATACCAGTTGGCTTTATCAAAGGGAAAAACAGTTTTTATACTGTGACAATCTATGGTGAGAAAGATAATGTGCTAAATCTGGAAAATTTAATCATAAAACCAAATGTAAGATTAAAAGATGTAGCAGATGTGAAGTGGGGACACCAAAAAAGAACAAGTGGATATATAGGAAATGGAAAAGACTCTATCGCCCTGTCAATTCAGCGAGCTC
>JALUXT010000116.1 GCA_027013245.1 Campylobacteraceae bacterium | reverse complement strand
CATTGATACATCCTATGAAAACATATCTCTGTACATTCCTGATGCCCACTCTTTTGTTCCTCTACCAGCATTTGTGCCAGATTTACCATGCCAGTTTTCCATAGTTGACGCATGATAAAAACTAAATGAACCATTTGTTTTATTCCATTTATACTCAGCATTTACAAAAATTGATCTTAATGGTTTTGTAGCTACTGCAGAGTAACAAGTGGTATGAGGTGATGACCATTTGAACTTTTTGCCTAAAATGTGGTCAGCTATACTTCTAGCCACTACATGCCCTTCTGAATTTGAAGTGTTTCCTGATTTACTAAATGACATAGGTCTCGCATCCCCCGAACAGTACACATGAGAATCTCCGATAACTTGGTATGTAAAAGGATTTATATTTGCTTCTGCTTTATTTATGGAATCTTTTGCAACTCCTGCTATCTCTAAAAGCTTGTTTCCTCTAACGCGAGGATAAAAAGCAGCATCTGCAAATTTTATAATTTCACCAAACTCTGTGGTTACTGTTTTATTTTTTAAATCAAACTTTTCTATCTTTGTATCAGGCATATAAGTGACATAATCTTTATACATTTCATTAAATGCAGAGTGAAAGCCTTTTTTCTTGATGGTGATATCCACATTTTCATCCATCAAGATAACTTTCCCTTTTATGTCATTTTTCTTGAAATAATCAGCTATCATGCAAGTTCTTTCATATGGCGCAGGAAGACATCTGTAGTTTCCACCAGGAACTGTCAGTATAAAATTTCCTTCATCGAAATTTTCTATCTTCTCTTTTATGGTTGCATGTTCACTATGAGTTCTAAAACCAGCAGGATATTGTGTGCGAAGCTTATACTCTAGCTCTTCATCTCCTTGTGTCCATCTGCTATAATCATAATCAATACCAGGGGCAAGTACTAGATAATCATAGCCAATATACCCTCTATTTGTATAGACTATTTGTTTTTTTCTATCAACATCATAAACTGAGGAATGAAAAAAGGTGTAGTTATTGTTATTGGCTGCATCAAGAAAGCTGTGTGTTAAAAACTCTAAATCTACTTCTCCTACAAGCCATAGATTGCTTATAGGACAAGAGATAAAAGTTGTTCTTTGTTCTACCAATACAACATCAGCTTCAGGAACATACTGCTTTAATCGCTTCGCGACTGACAATCCAGACCATCCGCCTCCAACTACGATTATTCGTGGTCCATTGCCATTTTTTGGCAACCTTGCAACTGAGCTTATGACTGGATTTTCGTGTGACTTAGAATTCATCTCTTTAGTGCTAGACCCATAACTGGAAATTGCACCTGTAGCTACTGTTGCACCTGCTAGTTTTAGCATATCTCTTCTGTTCATATCTTCTCCTTTTGTGTTTTTAAAGTGAGTTTTTAAGCTAGCTTTAAAAATATGGTAGTAAAAATGTTCTTAATTTAAAATTAAGAACATTTAGCAATTATTATACACTACTAAAAAGGTATCCTTTTTATGAGGATATAGTTTTTTATTATTTTTATTATTGTAGTATAATGTGTACAAAAGTAACAAAAAAATTTATAAAAATAATATTTTAGATATAATTTAAGATAAAAATAGGAAGATATATGACACTTACGCTAAATTCACCACTTGATATGCACTTACATGTAAGAGATAATGATATGCTAAAAACTGTAGTACATCTTAGCACTTATAGCTTTGCAGGTGCTATAATCATGCCAAATCTTGTTCCCCCGATTACTACTATAAAAGCTTTGAAAGCGTATAAACAAAGGATTCTAAGCTCTACATGTAAAGATGATTTTGAGCCACTTATGACACTATTTTTTAAAAGTGATTATGATTATGAGTTTTTAAAAGAGGCAAAAAAATATATCAGTGCGATTAAATTATATCCCTCAGGAGTCACTACAAACTCACTTGATGGCGTAAGCAGTATGGATGTTGAAAAGTTAAGAGGTACTTTAGAAGCTATGAGTGAGCTTGAAATACCTCTTTTAGTGCATGGGGAAACGAGCGGTTTTGTAATGGATAGAGAAAAAGAGTTTTGTAGTATCTATGAACAATTTGCTATCAATTTTCCAAATCTTAAAATCGTGATGGAACATATAACTACGGCACAAAGTGTAGCTTTGCTAGATAGATATGAAAATCTATATGCGACTATAACACTTCATCACCTTTTAATTACACTTGATGATGTAATTGGTGGCATGTTAAAGCCCCATCTTTTTTGTAAGCCAATCGCCAAGAGAGTTGAAGATAAAGAAGAGCTTTTAAGAGTTGCATTATCTGCTTATCCAAAAGTGATGTTCGGTAGTGATTCTGCGCCACATCCAAAAGACAAAAAAGAGTGTTGTGGATGTGCAGCTGGGGTATTTACTGCTCCGATTGTTCTGCAAGTGCTTACCCAGCTTTTTGAAAAATATGATAAATTGGAAAATTTGCAAGCATTTGTGAGTGATAATGCACAAAAGATTTATAATTTTAAGCCTCTAAATAAAAAAGTGACACTAGAAAAAAAAGAGTTTATCGTGCCAAATTCTTATGGAAGTGTTGTGCCGATGTTTGCTGGAGAGAAATTACTTTGGAGTATAAAGGGTGTCTTATAAAATCTTAGTTTTAGAAGACAATAAATTGCTTTTAGCTACCCTCGAAGAGTTTTTAAGCGATAATGGATATATCATAAAAACTGCGATGCTTGGCGAAAAAGCTCTTGAATTATCATATAAAGAAGATTTTGATTTGTTTCTTTTGGATGTTAAAATTCCAGATATTAGTGGATTTGAATTTTTAAAAGAGATGCGGGAATCTGGAGATAATACACCTGCAATTTTTCTTACATCACTTAGAGATAAAGAAAGTTTAGGTATAGGTTTTGAACTTGGAGGCGACGATTATATCAAAAAACCTTTTGATTTGGATGAACTTTTGTTTCGTGTAAAAGCCGTACTTTTAAGAAAAATAGACAATGAAAAATCTCTAAAAATTAATGAACATTTCATTTTAGATATAAAAAGAAAAAGATTGCTAAAAGATGGTATGGATTTAAATATAAATCTAAAAGATTTTCAACTTTTAAAATTGCTAGTTAGAGATGTTGGAAAAGTTGTAACGACAGAAATGATTGTGGAAAAACTTTGGAAAAATGAAGAAGCAAACATAGGCTCAATTCGAGTTTATATAACGAATTTAAAAAAGATATTTGGTAAAGATTTGATTGTAAATATAAGAGGGGTTGGATATAAATTTGAAGGATAATGAAGCAAAACTTCTTTTTTTAAATACAGGTTTTATCTGTTTTTTTATTGGTTTTGTAGTATTTATTGTTTTTATGATATTTAGTTTAAAAGTCTCACTTATGTTGAAAACAATCATATTTTTAACTTTTATTATGGTGACTATACTTTTTACATACTTTTTATCTAAATTTTTACTCCATCGTTTGTTTGAAACAAATAAGCATCTGGATTTACTTTTGAAAGATACGCTTCATGAACTAAATATTCCATTGTCAGTGATAAAAGCAAATACTCAAATGCTAAGATTAAAAATGAAAAATCCTAAAGATTTAAATAAATTACAAAGAATAAACAAGGCTTGTGACGAACTTTTTGAGCTTTATGAAGATGTTGATTATTATATAAAAAAAGAGAGCAAAAGAGATGTTAAAGAAGCATTTTGGCTAGATATTGTACTACAAGATGAGATAGATAAATTTAGCCACATGTATGAAAATACAGATATTGTATTAAAAGATACAAATTTGCAAATAAATACAGATAAAAGAGCTTTCATTAAAGTTATCGGCAATCTTATTTCAAATGCTTTAAAATACAATAAAAATGATAATAAAATAGAGATTTATAGCAAGGATGCATTGCTGTTTATTCAAGATTATGGCATCGGTATGAGCGAATCTGAACTATTTTTGGTTTTTAATAGATATTATCAAAGCAAGAGTGATAAACAAGGCTTTGGGATTGGTTTGGATATAGTAAAAACATTTTGTGATGAAAACAAGATATTTATAAATATAGAGTCAAAAAAAGATATCGGCACAAAAATTAGCTTAGATTTAAATAATCTGCTATAATGAGTATAGGTATATGATGGCAATATATAAACGATTTGAGATTGGGAGAAGATGGAAAAGGAAGTAAAAGATTTATTTGAAGATTTTTTAGATAATTTTAGGCGAGATTTTATCGAATACTTTGATTTGATTTGTACTAGATATGAATTTGATATTGATAGAAATGATACTAAAATGATAGCTATAAGCTTGCTAAATAATCTTTTTAATGAAGAAGATATATCTTATACACTTCCAGATGATATAATCTTAGAGATGAAAAAGCATAAGACTAATCTAGGTTTCTTAATAAACAGAAGCATTATCTATATATATAAAAAATATGTATTATTTATGAAAAAACAAGGCAAAACAGACTTGGTTTACATAGAAAACCTACTCCAAAGATTAAATAATTTTTCTAATTTTATAGAAAATAGCATAGAAGACAAGATAGAAGAATATAATACAAAAGTAGGGTTTGGAAACCAAAATCAGATTTATTCTAGCAATAACATATTAAATACATTTAGAAAAATGAAAAATGATGGCTTTAAAGTAAGATTTATGAATTTATATCAAGGTATGCCTATAAACAATCAAGGATCAATAATTAAGATAGATGGCGACTTTGTAACATTTAAATTGGACAATGAACTTCAAAAAATCGCTATGAAGCTTGAAGGCAAAGCCTATATGATAAAAGACAAATATCTCGATAGATATATAAAAGCTGATATTTCTCATATTAATTTCTTGGATAAAACTATAGTTTTAAATAATTTTGTATATCTATTAAATCTCCCAGCAATTCAAAGGAAATACATCAGAATTTATCCAAGTATATTTGTGCAAGTTGCTTTGCAAGATAGAAAAGATTGCACGTTAAAAGGTAATTTGTATGATTTATCTTTGGAGGGATTAGGAGTAATAAGTAAGGATAATGAAGGTTTTTATACAGGCGTACCTGTAGATATAAAGTTTAAACTAATATTACGGGGCAATGAATTTGATATACATACAAAAGGTGAAATTTTAAATATCATTGAATACATGGATTCTTATAGATACTGCTTGAAAATAATTCCAAATAAAAAGAATTCAAAAGAAATCGAAGATTATATAAGAGCAAGAGAAGTAGAAATCATAGAAGAATTAAAAGAAGAACTAAATAGTTATATTTTTTAAGAGGAGTTTCTACAAGATATTTGTTTTGCAAATATCTTGTAAATAC
This sequence comes from Campylobacteraceae bacterium, assembly GCA_027013245.1. GTDB lineage: Bacteria > Campylobacterota > Campylobacteria > Campylobacterales > Sulfurospirillaceae > JAADIZ01. Next base: position 43,332 of record JALUXT010000116.1, on the reverse strand, counting down.
ACAGTCTCTTACATTCCGCCTTGTTGCTTCATTTTATTTTCCAATTTTCTTCCGATAATAGACATCGTAAAAGTTATAGAAAAGTAAATAGCAGCAATGACCAGCCAAGTTTCAAATGGTGTGAATGTGTTTGCAACTATTTCGCGACCAACTTTTGTTAAATCTGTGATAGAGATAACAGAAACCAAAGATGAGTCTTTTACAAGTGCAATCATCTCCCCGATTAAAGTAGGAAGCGCTCTTTTAAAAGCTTGTGGCATAACGATATTAACCATCGTTTGGACATAGTTCATACCGAGTGATTTTGCTGCTTCTGTTTGACCTACATCTATGGATTGTATAGCACCTCTTAATACTTCAGCTATGTAAGCACCATAAAAGAGACCTAGAGATATAGCTCCAGCATAAAATCTTTCTATATTAAATATCGTAGCGATTATAAAATAAAAAATAAAGATTTGTACAAGCAAAGGCGTTCCTCTGATAACAGCTATATAAAAGGTTGCGATATCTTTTAGGAAATAGTAGTTAGAAATCCGCATAAATGCCAAAAATGAAGCTAAAATAAAAGCTATAATTAGGGCAACTGCAGAGATTTTAAGAGTAACAGTAAGCCCGTTTAGTAAAGGACCTGCTTTCCAAACTGTATATGATGCCAAATCATCATCTTGGTATATATCATCATTATTGTCAACCAAGATTTTATAATCCTTCGATATCTTAAAATCTTGTACGCCATCTTTTCCTTTAACTATTATTTTACCATTTTCTACAGTTACTTTTCCATCAAATGGTGCTTGAATAGTTATCTCTTTTTGATATGTAAAGTACTTAGGTACACTATTCCATTTCCAGATATAGTTCATGTGCGTTGAAGCTATGAACAGTGAATATCCTATTAGTACGAAAAAACCTACGGCCACAATGTGACCGAAGGTTTTACTTTTTAGTATTGATTGCTGTTTTTTAGACAAATTACATTACCTTTTTTTGCCACTTAACGCTTCTAAACCACTTGTCGTAAATTCTTTTATAAACGCCATCATGTTTTGCTTGATTTAAAAAGTTATTTAGCCAGTTAAGGAAATCAGGATCACCTTTTCTAACAGCCCATCCTAAAGGTTCATATGTTAAAGGCTTATCAAGAAAAGCAAGTTTGCCTTTTCCCTTTGCTGCATAAAAAATTGCATTATAAGGCTTATCGTATACAAATGCATCCGCTTTACCATTCATAACTTCTTGAACTGCATCAGCTTCAGTGTCAAAAGTTCTGATTTTCGCGTGTTTGAACATTTTTCTTGTTGCGATTTCACCAGTAACTCCTAGTTTTGTAACAACAGTATTTCCAGCTTTATCTATATCTTTCCAAGTTTTTCCAGCAAATTTTTTGTTTGCAAGGATTGTTTGACCAATACTGATATATGGATTTGCAAAGTTGATTTTTAAGTTTCTCTTTTGAGTAACTGTCATGCCAGAAGCAATGATGTCGTATTTGCTAGTAAGTAAACCAGCGATGATTCCATCCCATGCAGTTGGAACTAATTTTAACTTAACGCCCATGGCTTTTGCCATAGCTTTCATCATGTCAACATCAAATCCTATGATTTGACCTTTTTTACTCTTCATCTCAAAAGGCATATAGCCAGCTTCAAGACCAACTCTTAATTCACCTCTTTGCACAATAGCATTTAGTGTAGATTTCTGCCATAAGCCGATATCATCAGCCGCCAAATTTAGCCCTAACATTATAAGTAATGCAGCTACAATTTTCTTCATATTTTCTCCTTTGAATTTTTTTAACCTTTTAAATAACTATTTCCTAGAGGCAAATCCTCCCGTTGGTCTGAGCCTCACGAAATAGTTATTTAAAAGGTTAAAAAATGTTAATGTGTCAATATTTCTTGTAAAAATTTCTTTGCACGGTCTGTTTTTGGATGTGAGAAAAAATCTTCAGGGCTTCCTTCTTCAAGTATCTCACCCTCATCCATAAATACAACTCTATTGCTTACTTCTTTTGCAAAACCCATTTCATGCGTGACGCAAACTATGGTGTAATTTTCTTTTGCCAAACTTCTCATAACATCCAAAACACCACCTATCATTTCAGGGTCAAGGGCGCTTGTAGGTTCATCAAAAAGGAGAACTTTTGGTTTCATAGCTAGTGTTCTTGCGATCGCCACTCTTTGCTTTTGACCACCACTTAGCTCATTTGGGTAACCTTCAGCTTTTTGTACAAGCCCCACCTTTTCAAGAAGTCTTAACCCTTCTTCTTTCGCATCATGTTTTGATATATTTTTAACTTTTGTTTGTGCTATAGTTATGTTTTCTAATATAGTTAAATGAGGAAAAAGGTTAAAGTGTTGAAAAACCATACCTGTTTCAGCTCGAAGTTCATTGAGCTTTGTTTTTTTGGCATATGCATCAATGCCGTCAACCATAAGTTCTCCACTATCTATATCTTCAAGTCTATTTATGCATCTTATAAGAGTGGATTTTCCACTACCACTAGGACCACAAACAACTACAATTTCTCCCGTTTTAACTTCAAAATCGATATTTTTAAGTGCGTGAAAATCACCAAAGTATTTTTCGACACCCTTCATGCTTACGATAGTCTCCATCCTAGCCTTTCAATATTCTAATTTGTAATTCTAGCAATTATAACTAAAATTAAAGTAAAGATTTCGTAAAAATTGCATATTTGTCACTTAAGCATTGAATTTGTACAATTTTTGGGTAATTTTAGATAGAATTATGCCAGATTTACTTACTAAGGTTTATATTGATAAGAAGCAAGATAAAAGAATATGGTGCTGATTTTTCACTTTTTTTAGTGGCTCTTGCTTGGGGAGGCACTTTTTTTATAGTTCAAGATGCGGTCAGTAAAACTCCTGTATATATATTTTTGTTTTGGAGATTTTTTCTGTCTGCTTTGCTGATGGGCATCATATCCTATAAAAAAATCTTAAAAATTGATTTAAAAACTCTAAAAGCAGGCTCTCTTTTGGGAGTTTTTATGTTTGTGGGTTTTGCTTTTCAAACCTTTGGCCTAACTCTAACCCTCTCTTCAACAGTAGCATTTTTAACTGGCTTAAATGTCATCATAGTTCCATTTTTGCTATATATAATCTTTAAAAAAACTGCTTCAGTTTATTCTATATTTGGAGCAGTTATCGCCTCAGGTGGATTATATTTTTTGACAAGTGGTGGAAAATTAGGCTTTGGAGCCGGAGAGACTTATGCACTTATCTGTGCTTTTGCTTTTGCTCTTCATATAGTTTTTACCGATAAATTCTCAAAAAAACATGATGTTTTTCTTTTGGTTATGATTCAGCTTTTTGTAGTCGCTTTCTTTTCTTTCTTCTTTTCTTTGATATTTGACAAAGGCATAATGCCAACAAATATAGATACGACTTTTATAGAAGCTTTAGTAGCTACAGTTTTGTTTGCAACTGTTTTTGCATTTGTTGTTCAAACTGCTATGCAAAGATATACAACTCCAGCAAAAACTGCTATAATTTTTACATTAGAGCCTGTGAGTGCTGGAGTATTTGGGTATTTTTTTGCAGGAGAACTTCTAAATTTTGCTCAATTAGGAGGTGCTTTCTTGATACTTTTTGGGATGTTGAGTGCCGAGCTTGGTACTTACTTTAGAAATAAAAGACAACAAGAATTCAAATGTTAAAGCAAATATCTATAGTAGCAATAATTTTGCTTTTTTTGACAGCATGCGCGCAAAAAAGAGATATAACCTTTTCACTCCCATATAAAGTAGTCGTAAAAACAAAAAATCTAGCTATAGCAGATGGGGGTTTTTTAACAAAAGCTGATAATTATAAGAGTTTGGAAGTATTTTCAGCTGGAAAAATAGTCTTACATGTAGAGCTAAATAAAAATGCTTGTATAAATAATCTTTGCACAAATAGATTAGATTTTAATCAAAGAGTTTTTGGATATAGTTATTATAGAAATTTTTTAGATGACATCTTAGATAAAAAAGAGATTTATGACGGAAAAAATATCATAAAAACAAATGATGGATTTAAACAAAATATCAAAACAAAAGATTATGACATAACATACAGTGTAGATAAAAAAAGTCTTTATTTTAAAGATAAAGCAAACCATGTACTTTTAAAATTGAGGAGATTGTAAATGAAATTTGTAGGGGCACATGTGAGTGCTAGTGGAGGAGTTTTTAATGCTCCTTCAAATGCTATGAAAATCGGTGCTAAGGCTTTTGCTCTTTTTACTAAAAACCAAAGACAATGGCTTGCAAAGCCTCTTGATGATGAAATTATCTCTAAGTTTAAAACAAATCTTGAGTTATCAAAGATTTTGCCAAAGCATACTTTGCCTCATGACAGTTATCTTATAAATCTAGGACACCCAGAGGTAGAAAAAAGAGAAAAATCACTCATAGCTTTTATAGATGAGTTAGACAGATGTGACGAGTTAGGGCTTGATCGGTTAAATTTTCATCCAGGAAGTCATTTAAAACAAATAAGCGAAGAGGAATGTCTTGAACATATAGCAAATTCTATGAACGAAGCGATAAGAAAAACTAAAAATGTAAAGCTTGTTATAGAAAATACAGCAGGTCAGGGGACTAATTTAGGTTACAAATTGGAACACTTGGGGTATTTGGTTGAAAACTGTATAGATAAGGATAGAGTGGGGGTTTGCATAGATACTTGCCACTTTTTTACAGCAGGTTACGACATAAGAACACTAAAGACTTATGAAGAATCTATGAAAAAATTTGATACAATAATTGGATTTGAGTTTTTAGCGGGTATGCATCTAAATGATTCAAAGCCAGATCTTGGTAGCAGAGTAGATAGGCATGAGTCTATAGGAAAAGGTAAGATAGGTTTAGAAGCTTTTAGATTTATCATGAATGACGAAAGGATTGATGACATCCCCATGATACTAGAAACACCAAATAGTGATATATGGCCTCAAGAGATTGAGCTACTGTATTCACTGATAAAAAACTAAAAAGGATAAACATGAAACAACATGTAAAAGTAGCAGGACTATTAGGATTAAGCGTAGCCACACTCTTTGGGGCAGGATATAAGATACCAGAGCAGTCACTAAACTCGACAGCTCTAAGTGCCGCGTATGTAGCAAATGCAAGAGGAGCAGATGCAAGTTACTACAACCCAGCAAACATGGCTTTCAGCCCAAGTGGTTCGGATTTGGAAATGGCACTCACTTATATAAGGCTTCCAAAAGTGACATATAAAGACAATGGAAGCTCTGCATCAAAAACAGGTGTAGCAGCATCAGATGCCACATCAAAATCTGAAAATTTTTATATACCTACCTTTCATTATATGTCTCCTACGTTTAATAGTTGGAGGTTCGGTCTCTCTTTTGTAGCACCTGCAGGTCTTTCAAAAAGGTGGAGCGATGCTTTCCCAAAATCAAGTGCACAAGAATTTACACTAAAAGTTTTAGAGTTAAATCCAACAGCAAGTTATAAAGTAAATGATAAATTTGCGGTTGGTTTTGGTTTGAGAGGAGTTTTATCAAGTGGAATTGTAAAAGCAGATTCCACAGCAGTTAAACAAGATATGACTGGTAATTCTATTGATTTTGGATACAATCTAGCTGCTAGTTATAGGCCAGCATCAAATATAACACTATCATCTACATATCGCTCAAAAGTTGATTTAACCATAAAAGGAAATGCAACAGGCCATGTTGGAGCACATTCCTTTAATAATACGGCTGCAAATGTAAAATTACCTCTTCCTGCAGCATTAACTTTTGCGGTGGCATACACCTATAATAAAACAACAGCAGAGCTAGTTTATGAAAGAACTTACTGGTCAACATATAAGAATTTAGATTTTAATTTTCCAAATGATTCAACTGTTGAGGGTGCACTAGGAGTTTCTAAGCCAAAAAATTGGAAAGACACTAATGCCTTTCGTCTAGGAATAACGCATCAATATAGCGATAAGTTAAAACTAATGGCTGGATTTGCTATAGACAAATCACCAATCCCAAATAGTACTTTAGGGTTTGAATTGCCAGGTTCTGATGCAAAATTGTATTCCGCAGGTTTTGAATACAAGGTTAATGACAATATGAAAGTTGGCTTAGCTTATCTTTATGACCATAAAGATTCTAGGACAGTAAATCAAGGTGCAGCTAGCGGTAAGTTGAAAGGCACATTTAGTGGTGGTGGAGCTCATCTAATTACTGCTTCATTTAAATATAAGTTCTAATATGCTTAAGTACAAGTATCAAAATTTTTATGAGATTATTCAAAGCAATGCTAAGGATAATCCTAAAAAGATTGCCTTATTTATGGACGATCGTAAGATGTCCAATCTTAAGCTCAAACAGGATATTGATACTTTTGCTAGGTTTTTAGAGTTTAGTGGAATAAAAAAAGGAGATAGAGTTGCTATGATCGTTGGCAACTCTATCGAGTTTGTGGTTTCATTTTTCGCTATCACTAAAATCGGAGCAATCGCCATACCTATAAACACTTTTTTAAAAAAAGGTGAGTTTGAGTATATACTAAATGATTGTGAAGCCAAGCTTCTCATCTGTGCGCCATCTTTTGCGAAAGAGACAAAAGATTTACTTCAAACTACAAAGATAGAAAAAATTGTTTGGAGTGAGCAGTATGATGATTTAGATGAGAACAACTATAGTTTTGCGGAGATGGATGCGACTGCGCTCGGAGACGATGAGCCTGAGAGTCTGCCTACACTAGACGAGTTGGCTTGTATCATCTATACTTCAGGCACAACAGGTCATCCAAAAGGTGCGATGCTTAGCTTCAGAAATATCTTGTCAAATTCAGTCGGTGCAATTGAGGTTTTTGGTGTTACAAATAGAGATAGATTTGTCGTGTTTTTGCCGATGTTTCACTCTTTCACTCTCTCAACCACAGTATTGTTGCCTCTGTTTGCAGGAGCATCTATGGTTATCGTAAAATCTGTGTTTCCATTTGCCAATGTTCTAAAGCAAGTGCTTTTGAAAAGAGTGACGGTATTTTTGGGAGTCCCGACTCTATATAATGCACTTACAAAAGCAAAGATTCCTTGGTATTTTATGTTTTTTAACAAAGTGAGACTCTTTATCTCAGGCGGAGCTCCTCTTAGCGAAGCCTCACTAAATGAATTTGGTAAAAAATTTAAAAAATCAGCCCTGATAGAGGGTTATGGACTAAGCGAATGTTCTCCTGTCGTCGCTGCAAATACATTTGAAAAACAAAAACCACTCTCAGTGGGCCCCGCACTTCCAGGGTATATAGTAAAAATTGTAGATGAAGAGATGGTTGAGTTGCCAAATGGAGATATAGGCGAAATTATCGTCAGTGGTGATAATGTCATGCAAGGCTATCTAAATAGACCAGACGCCACAGATGAAACCATCATAAACGGATGGCTAAAGACTGGAGATTTGGGAAAGATAGATAGTGAAGGCTACATATACATAGTAGATAGAAAAAAAGATTTGATTATCTCAAAAGGTATCAACATATATCCAAGAGAGATAGAGGAGTGGATAGCCAAATTTGAAGGTGTGGACAGTGCTGCGGTAGTTGGTATCAAAAACGAAGTAAACGGTGAAGAAGTTATGGCTTTTGTTCAACCTAAAGATGATATTGTTTTAGATGAGTTTGAAATTAAAAAATACCTAAAATCACATCTAGCAAATTTTAAATTGCCAAAATATATATATATAGTAGAAGAGTTGCCAAAAAATGCAACTGGAAAAGTTTTAAAAAGAGTGTTAAAAGAACAAATCGCTAAAGGAGATTTTACAAAATAGTGAGGTATCTTGTAGATTTTTTAGAAAATAAAGATATAGCTAAGTCCAAAGTTTATGAGTACCTAAAGTGCTCACTAGATGAAGCTATAATCTTAAAATATTTAACAAAAGAGTTGATAGAAGGCAATCCGTCAGTGATTGTGCTTGAGCTATTAAAAGACTTATTTCTAGAGAAAAATTATAATTTTTTAGATCATTTACCATTGATAAAAAGCTTGATGGAGCAAGGTTGGATTACACAAGAAAATCTTTTACATGTAAGCACTACAGTTGTATCTAATCTAGAATTGCTAAATAGCAGCATCGCTCTTAGCACATCATTTTTAAAGATACTAGAAGAGGGAAATAATGAGCTAATTTTGCCTGAAATTACCCCATATCTTGACCATTTAGAATACTTAAAAGATCAATTTTCAAGAATTGATTTGTATCAAAAACTATCTCACTTAAGACAAAGCGTTACTAGCAATTCGCCTAGCATCAATAGGGTAAAAAATATACTCCAAAATATAGAAAACAGCATAGAAAAGAGGCTGGAGCTTACTAAAGAAGAGATGGTTGTGGATTCTATCTTTAAAGATCACCATCTTAGTCAAAAAGAACAACTTATATTTTTAGCACTATTAAAAGAAGAGTATGCAGGAGAATTTGAAAGTCTAAGAGACATGAATACTTTGATAAATCTAGTTAGTTTTGATGATTATGAAAAGATGAAAAACCGCTCTTTGCTAGAAGAGGGTTCCAAGCTTACAGAATCTTTGCTGATAGATTATGATGAGGTGCTTTCAAGTTTTAGTGGAGTTACTAGGAGCTTTTTTATCAGTGAAGATGTTTTGCAAAAGATAATGCATCCAAACAAAGAGAAAAAAAATAAAAAAATCAAACTTGATATGCTTATAGAGCAGCAAGATATATTTGAGTTGATTGATCCAAAAACTACTATGGATGATGTGGTTTTGCATCCAAAAACCAAAGAAGTGTTAGAATTTTTACTAAAGCAGACTGATAACAGTGTCTTAAAACTCCTAAGAGAGTGGGGAGTAAAAGAGAGGCGAAGCGGGATAGATGCTAAGGTTATATTTTATGGGCCTCCTGGGACTGGCAAAACTATGACGGCACTTTCCATGGCAAAAACTATGAAAAAAAGAGTTCTTAGTTTTGACTGCTCAAAAATTTTGTCAAAATATATAGGTGAGAGTGAAAAAAATGTTAGAAGTATATTTGATAGTTACAAGGATTTGTGTATCAAAACTAAGAGCAAGCCTTTGCTTTTACTAAATGAAGCTGACCAGTTTTTAAGTTCTCGCTCTGTTGGTTCAAATTCTAGTGCAGATAAGATGCACAATCAAATGCAAAATATATTTTTAGAGCAGATAGAAAAGTTTGAGGGTATCTTGATAGCAACTACAAATCTGCTAGAGAGTATTGACCCTGCATTTTCAAGAAGATTTGACTATAAGATAGAGTTTTCAAAGCCAAATCTCAAACAAAGATTGGAGCTTTGGAGAAAAATGCTTCCTGAGAGTGCAGTATATAGTGAAGATTTTGATATAGATTTTTTAGCAACTTATCCGCTTAGTGGTGGGCAGATGAAAGTAGTGCTTAAAAATACAGCATTAAGAGTGGCGATAAAAGAAGAGCCAATTTTTACGATAGAGGATTTTAAGAATTCAATACAGAGGGAATTAAAAGGTGCATTTGGTGAAGAGAAGATGATGGGCTTTATGAAAGGGTAAATTTTACACCAATACTCTTGTCTAAGCAAATTTAAATGATTTTTTCAATATCATAGCACAAGATGATTATTAATTGGTATTTAATGAACAATTATAATATAAAATTTTAAAAAATATTTAAGAAGGATTTTTCTATGACTCCATTGTCACATATGGATTTTACTCATCCCTATTTTGGTGCTTTCTTTTTGCTTGTGTTTGCCACTATGGTTTTTTATGGTATGACAGCTATGGCTCGTACCGTCAGTAGAAGAATGGCAAGACTAGATACCGAAAAGTTGAAACTCTCACTTTATGAGTGTGGGCCTGAAGTTACGAAACAGCCAAATAAGATTTCATCACAATTCTATCTATTTGCTCTTTTGTTTATACTTTTTGATGTGGAGATAATATTTATGTTTCCTTGGGCTGTAGATTTTAAAGTGCTTGGCTGGTTTGGTTTTACCGAAATGGTTCTTTTTATAACACTTTTAGCTATAGGTTTTGTATATGCTTGGAAAAAAGGAGCGCTTGAATGGCACAGCATAAAATAAATTATCTAAGTGAGGCAGGACTTCCTGTTGCACTTACTACCGTTGATAAACTAGTTCAATGGGGACGAAGTAACTCTTTGTGGCCTATGACTTATGGTTTGGCTTGTTGTGCGATTGAGATGATGGCAGCAGGTGCTAGCCGATATGACTTTGATAGATTTGGTACTATATTTAGAGCAAGTCCTAGACAATCTGATGTTTTGATAATCGCTGGAACTCTTACAAAAAAGCATGCACCTTTTATGAGAAGACTCTATGACCAGATGACAGAGCCAAAATGGGTTATAAGCATGGGAAGTTGTGCAAATACAGGTGGAATGTTTAACACTTACGCCACTGTCCAAGGAGCTGATAGGATAGTTCCAGTTGATATTTACCTTCCAGGTTGTGCTCCTCGCCCTGAAACCTTGCAATATGCACTAATGCTTTTGCAAAAAAAGATAAGAACCCAGAGTGCATCAAAAAAACTAAAACCTAAAAGGTTGGTATGATGAGAAAATATACAGATAAAAAAAATGTACAGAAAAAACCATATTATACAGACCGTTTTTGGGTAGCTCCTCAGATTCCAAAGTTTGATGTTTCTAGCGATGAAGTTTTTGCTAGTGATACGGAAGCATTAAAGGCAAATTTTGAAATCAAAAAAGCCTATATCCAAAGAGGACAATTAGTAGTATATATAAATGCAGGTGAAAATGTAGAAGTTCTCACATATCTAAGAGATAAATTACAATACAATTTTTTAAGTGAGCATAGTGCCATAGATTGGTTGGCAAAAAGCGGAGAATTTGAGATATTTTATCAAATGCTTTCTACTAGCAAACGAAAAAGAATGAGAATTAAATTTTTCATAAAAGAAAAAGAGCCAATTCGTTCAATATCAACTATCTATAAAAGTGCTGATTGGAGCGAGAGAGAAATGTATGATATGTTTGGCGTTATCATCACTGGACATCATTACATGAAAAGAATTTTGATGCCTGAAGATTGGTTTGGACATCCGCTTCGTAAAACTTATCCGCTACAAGGTGATGAAGAAGCTAGTTGGTATGAGATAGATAAGATTTTTGGAAAAGAGTATAGAGATATCATAGGACCTGAAAACAGAGATAGTTCAAGAATAGATGAAGATGATACTTATAATTTCTCAAGAATCCATCATGAAGTTTCTTTTGGAGCAAAACCTTCAAAAGAGATTGTCGAGACTGATTATCAAGAAGAGGGTGGAGTTTTCTTGGTTAAAAAACTAAAAAAAGCTGATAGTAAAATCTTAGAAGAGAGACCATAATATGCAAAAGGTAAATAAATTACAGCCATTTTTTGAAAACTTAGTTTTTGAAAGAGACGACAATACTATGATTGTAAACTTTGGCCCTCAGCATCCAAGCGCTCATGGGCAGTTGCGTCTTATACTAGAGCTTGATGGCGAGATGGTAACAAAAGCAACTCCCGATGTGGGATATCTACATCGTGGCATGGAAAAGATGGCAGAAAATATGATTTATAATGAATTTCTTCCTACAACCGATAGGATGGATTATATAGCAGCTAGCTCAAATAATTATGGATTTGCCCTTGCAGTCGAAACTTTGATAGGTTTGGAAGTTCCAAGACGAGCAAAAACTATACGAATGATGCTTTTAGAGCTAAATCGCATAGTTTCTCACCTCTTTTGGCTCGCGACTCATGCCCTTGATGTTGGAGCGATGACAATCTTTCTCTATGCTTTTAGAGAAAGAGAATATGCGATGGACCTCATAGAAGAGTATTGTGGTGCTAGGCTTACTCACTCTTCAGTTAGGATAGGTGGAGTTCCACTTGATTTACCAGAAAACTGGATTACAAATTTAAGTAAATTTTTGGATAAAATGCCAGCAAATTTAGCGGATTATGAGGGATTACTTGATAAAAATAGAATTTGGAAGATGAGATTAGAAGAAGTGGGCAAAATTACTCCTGAAATGGCTCAAACTTGGGGTTGTAGCGGACCGATGTTAAGAGGAAGCGGAATTGCATGGGACATAAGAAAAGAAGAACCTTACGAACTTTATGATGAAGTTGAGTTCGATGTTCCTGTTAGTGATACGCTTGATAGTTATGGGCGATATAAGTTACATATGGAAGAGATGAGACAAAGTGTTAAGATTATAAGACAAGTGATACCGATGTATTATAAAAGTGAACCACAGATTATGGCACACGCTCCAAAATACATCTCAGCTCCAAAAGAGCAGATTATGACACAAAATTACTCTTTGATGGAGCATTTTGTATTGGTTGCTCAAGGCATGAGACCTCCTGTTGGTGAAGTTTATGTAGCAACCGAATCACCAAAAGGCGAGCTTGGTTTTTATATAAATTCTCAAGGAGGGGCTTATCCTTATAGATTAAAACTAAGAGCTCCTAGCTTTTGGCACACAAGTATTTTACAAGAATTACTTCCTGGGCATTATTTGGCTGATGTTGTAACAATCATCGGTAACTCAAATATAGTCTTTGGCGAAATAGATAGATAGGTAGGATGATATGCAAAGATATGATTTAAGACATTTGAATGATAATTTCTATAATAGAATGTTAGAGATTATGGATGAAACCAAAGAGGATGAAGTAAGTATATTTATGTTTGAAATAGGTGATTTCTCAGCTGTGCAAAAGAGTGCAGATGTGATAAAAGAGGCTGGTTATACACTTATGAACTCACTTAAATTTAATGAAGCGGATTGGACTATCGTAGTTAAAAAAAGTGCTGGAGAGCAAGTTGAAAGCTGATTTTTATTCAAAATTAAATATTGAAGTTAATAAAGATATTGTTTCTTTGATGGACAGTGATTTTGTTTTGGTTTTGGGAGTTATGCCATCTCGCGATGATGAACTTTTTAATCTATTATCAAAAAATGCAATCGTAGCATATTTGAGTGTTATTGAAGATAAAAATATGTCTGGGATTACAGCATTTCAAAGTAGGTATGAAGCAGGTTCAGAAGAGGGAGTTTTGGCGATATTGGCAAAAGGTCTTTTGAATGATAAACAAATAGACACAAAAACAAAAGAGTTTTTTGAAAATTTAGATGAGGGCTATTTGAGTGCAGAATGTAATATAGGTGAAGAAGAGATAGAAGATTTAAATATTCTATATAAAAAATCAAAAAATCCTATAATCGTAATAGGGCATGATTTATATAATCACCCAAGAGCAAAAAATCTAGCAAATTTGATTAGTTTGTTGGTGCGACATGGAAACTTCAAGATTTATTCACAAGATTTAGACTTTACATGTGAGCATAATGATAACTTAGACTTAGAAAATATAGAAGATTTACATAGTTTTGATGGCTCAGTTATATATGAGTGTCCAAGTAGTGATTTGGATGAACAAGAGTTGCTTATAGGCTCAAGACAATTTATGATAGCATCAAAAGTTAAAGATGAGCAAGATGTTTTTGTCATCACAGAATCAGCAGAGCATCAAAGGAAGTTTGTAATGGACACAGAATTAAAGGGCACAGTTGCGCTAATGCCTAGCGCACAAAGTGAAGGGTCGTATTTCTATAAAATAGCAAAAATTATTAAGCGAGAAAATTAATGAGTGATATAATGGTAACTATTGACGGGATTAAATACAAGGCAAGAGAGGGCGAATCTATACTGAAGATTGCAAGACGAAATGGTGTTTTTATACCTGCTATTTGTTATCTAACAGATTGTTCCCCAACTTTGGCCTGTAGATTATGCTTGGTTGAGATAGATGGAAAAAGAGCTTACTCTTGTAATGCAAAAGCAAAAGAGGGTATGAGCGTAATTAGCAGCAACGAAGAGATAGAAGTTGAGCGAAAAGCTATCATGGAAGTATATGACATCAACCATCCTTTGGAGTGTGGCGTGTGCGACCAAAGTGGCGAATGTGAATTGCAAAACTACACTTTGGAGATGCAAAGAGATGAGCAGAGTTTTTCCATAGCTGACACGAGCAGACCGAGCCATGACTGGGGTTTTATACATTATGACTCATCGCTTTGTATAGTTTGCGAAAGATGTGTTACTGTTTGTAAAGATATGATTGGAGATTCTGCTTTAAAAACTGTCCCAAGAGGCGGAGCAGTTTTAGATAAATCTTGGAAAGATACCGCTCCAAAAGACACATATGCCATGTGGAATAAACTGCAAAAATCTCTCATAGGCTTAGCAAGTGGTGGCGATACACTAGAGTGTACAAATTGTGGTGAATGTACTGCTGTTTGTCCAGTTGGAGCACTTGTTGGAAGTGATTTTCAATACACTTCAAATGCTTGGGAATTAACAAAAATTCCTGCCGCAAATCCTCACAGTAGCGATTGTTCGCTTATGTATTATGATATCAAACATACAAGTATAAAAGACCATAAAGATAAGATTTATAGAGTCAGTAACGATTTTCATTTTTCCACTTTACACGGTGGTGCTAGATATGGATATGATTTTGCAAATGAGATAGATAAAAAAGATGAAAAAGCTTTCAAAAAAGCAGTAAAATTTTTCAAAGAAGAGGCAGATAGCATCAAATTTAATAGCTTCATTACAAACGAAGAAGCATATATCTTACAAAAACTAAAAGAAAAGTTTGGATATAAACTTGTAAATGATGATGCTTTTGCATATAAGAAATTTTTACAAAATTACAGACAAGTTAGTGGAAAATCTCTATACTCTAGCAATCTTAGAGATGTAAAAGATAGCAACTTTGTAGTAAGTGTTGGCTCATTTATAAAATCAGATAGCCCAAACACAGGTTACGCTATAAACAATGCAATGACCATGAATAAGGGTGCGGGTTTGTATTTTCACCCTATCGCTGACCCAGTGGTTGATGGCTACTCTAAAAACTTGATGAGCATAAGCCATCAAGCAGGGGTTGAAGAGAGTATCCTATATCTATTACTTGACCTATTTGGAGACAAAGAGGCGATGCCAAAGAGTGTTGTAGATTATCTTGCATCGTTTCATAAAACTGTGAAAAAAACTATCACAGAAGTCGTAAAAGAGCAAGTAAAAGAGATGGTTAAAGATGAAGAGAGTGGCGAAGAGAAAGAAGTCGTAAAAACTGTAAGTAAAAATGTCGAAAAAGAGATAGAAGTAGATGTTAATTCTTTGTATGGCGTAGTTGGGTTGCCAGATGATTTTGATAGTAAGCTTACTAAGTTTTTAGCAAAGAAAGATAAATTTTCACTCATAGTTGGTGAAGACTTATACAATCACAAAAGAGCTGAAAATCTAGCTAAACTTGTTGGCTTGATTGAACGATTTACAGATTTTAACACACTTATAATCCCAACTTCAACAAATACGCTTGGCGTTTCTTTGATATGTGATTTAGATGAAAGTGTTGGCAAAAAAGTTATCGGTTATAATGAAAAAGCAGATTTTGCACTAAGTGCTTTAGGAAAAGGCGACTTGGATATGCCAGCCCTTAATCAGCAAGAAGGAACCTTTACGGCTATGGATAAAAGAGTGGTTCCTACCAATGTTGCATTGCAATTTAATGGATATTGTTTAAATGATATAGCAAATGAACTTGGATTAGATGCTGAAAATACGATAGATTATACACCAGAACTTGGTAATATAGATGGCTTTAAAAACGAAGAGTTTGATGATTTACCAAATGAGTTTGAAAATTCAGGGTTTGAAAATAGAGGTTATTTATTAGAAGAAAAGAACCTTACATGTAAAGATGAAATACAAGAGATTAAAGAGGTAACTTTTGGTGATGGCGATTTAGTTTATCTTGCAAATCCTGTTATGCAATTTAGTGCATTTACAAACAAAGCTCACCAATTAAACGAAGCAGGTGCATTATATGTTTCAAGTGACTTTTTAGAAAAAAGAGGTTTAAAAGATGGGGGAATGATTCTACTCTCAAATGGTGATGCTAAGCTAGCAATCGCACTTAAACTTGATATGCAAATCAAAGGAGATATTCCTTATCTTCCGACATTTGATTCTAAACTTGATGTTTTACCATTTTTTAAAGATGGTTATAGGTTTGCTAAAGTAGAAATGAAAGGTGTAGAAAAATGATTGAAACAGCCTTAATTGTTGAAACAGTAGTAAAAGCAATAATTGCGCTTGCAGTTATTGCTGGGATGGCTGGTTTTGCGACATTTATAGAAAGAAAAGTATTGGCATTTATGCAGCGTCGTCTTGGCCCTATGCATGTTGGACCTTATGGATTGTTGCAATTAGCAGCTGATGGTATCAAGCTTTTTACAAAAGAAGATATTATTCCTCAAAATGTAGTTAAGCCAATATTTATGATTGCTCCTGTTATCGCTGCAGCTTCAGCATTTGTAGCAATCGCTGCGGTTCCGTATTTCCCAGAATTTACAGTTTTTGGATATACGATTCACCCAATCATATCAGATATAAATGTAGGATTATTGTTTATCATGGGAGCCGCATCAGTTGGGATGTATGCACCACTATTGGCAGGTCTTAGTTCACACAATAAATGGTCACTTCTTGGAGGTGCAAGAGCAGTTATTCAGCTTCTTAGTTTTGAAGTAGTTAGTGGCTTGTCTATTCTAGGACCAGTTATGATGATAGGTTCCTTATCTTTGATAAACATGAATGATTACCAAATCGGAGGAGTTGCAAATTGGCTTATATGGAAACAACCTTTAGCATTTGTACTTTTTGCAATAGCTGGATTTGCAGAGACTAATAGAACACCGTTTGATTTGATTGAGTTTGAAGCCGAGATTGTCTCAGGTTATGCCACTGAATATTCAGGCATGAGATGGGGACTGTTTTTCATCGGTGAGTATGCAAATATGATAACAATATCTGTATTGGTAAGTATCATATTTTTAGGCGGCTATAATGATATTTGGATAATACCAGGTGCAATCGCGATGTTGATAAAAGTATCTTTGTGGATATTTTTATTTTTATGGGTAAGAGCTGCTTGGCCTCATGTAAGACCAGACCAACTTATGTGGGTATGCTGGAAAGTATTGATGCCATTAGCTTTGATCAATGTGCTTATCACCGGCATAGTTTTGGTTTAGGGAGTAGGATATGGAATTAAGAGGATTTAAAAATAGAAATGTGTCCCCTGGATATATCTTTTTTGAAGGTGAACCAAAGCCTTTGACTTCGTGGGAACAATTTAAGAGATTTTTGAGTAGAGCTGTTAAAGGTGAGCTTTTTGTTGGGCTTTGGATTGTTTTGCGTGAGATGATTAGATTTGATATTCATACACTCCAATATCCCATGGAAAAATTAAAAATGGGTCCAAGATATAGAGCCATACATAAGCTTTTGCGTCTATTTGACAGTGGAAGTGAGAGATGTATAGGTTGTGGCTTATGTGAAAAGATATGTATATCAAATTGTATCAAGATGGACACAAAAGTAGATGAAAAGAGTAGAAAATTAGTAACACAATATAGTATAAATTTTGGTAGATGTATCTTTTGTGGGTATTGTGCTGAGGTTTGTCCAGAACTTGCTATCGTACATGGTAGCAGTTATGAACACGCAAGTGAGCAGCGAGCTAGCTTTGGTTTAAAAGAAGACATGTTAACGCCTTTGGATAAATTTAAAGCAAATAAACAAAAAGAGTTTCCTGGTTTTGGTGCATTAAGTAAAGATGCTGATAAATTTGTCAAAAAAACTCCATTAGCGTATTGAGGTAAAGATGTTTGAAGCAATAGCATTTTATATGTTTTCGATTTTAGTAATTGGGATGTTCTTAATAGTAGTTTTTAGCAAAAATGCACTATATTCCATGAGTGCATTAGCAGGAGGAATGATATTTATATCTGGTTTTTTCTTTTTGTTAGATGCTGATTTTTTAGGAGTTGTGCAAATCATAGTTTATACTGGCGCGATTATGGCCGTGTATGCATTTGGTATGATGTTTTTTGATACAACAAGAGATGTAAAAGAAAATATAAGATTTAAAAAGATTATCTATACGCTCTCAACACTATCAGCGATATTTGTGATATTTATACTTTTGGCTCCTGTATATTCAGGAAAAATTGAAGCACTATATCCAAGTATCCAAGGAGTTGGAAATATTCAAATGATAGGTTTGATTTTGTTTACAAAATACTTAGTTCCATTTGAATTGGCAGCTATTATGCTATTAGCAGCCATGATTTCAGGTATTGTTTTGGTAAAAATAAAGATGGAAGAGACTCCAACAGATATTGAAGTCGCAAAGGGGGAAAAATGATAACTCTAACACACTATTTAGTTTTGAGTGGAATTTTGTTTTCTATAGGAATTGTGGGCGTGCTCAGAAGAAAAAATCTACTGATGCTTTTTTTCTCAACTGAGATACTATTAAACGCTGTAAACATAGGTTTTGCAGCAGTTTCAAAGTATTATGGGGATTTAAGTGGACAAATATTTTCATTTTTTATAATTGCTATTGCTGCTAGTGAAGTGGCAGTTGGTCTTGGACTTTTGGTTCTTTGGTATAAAAGAAGCGGTACTATTGATTTAGATAGCTTGCAAATGATGAAAGGTTGATTGGATGGAAAAGTATTTATTCGTAGCACTTTTTGCTCCTTTGGTTGGTTCACTGTTTAGTCTTCTTTTTACTGCGCAAAAAAAGAATGTAATCACAGCACTTGTGACTTCTGCACTTTTGTTACTATCTTTTGTATCTTCTTTGTCCTTAATGTATGCAGTATTTAATGGCATGATTATACATGTAAAGATGATGGATTGGATTAGTGCGGGAAATTTAAATGTTCCATTTGGATTTATGGTAGATAATGTTTCAGTTGTTATGATGGTTACAGTTACATTAGTATCGAGCATAGTAAATATATATTCAATGGGCTACATGATGCATGATAAAGGATATAATAGATTTTTTACATACATATCAGCCTTTGTTTTTTCTATGTTGATTTTGGTGATGAGTGATAATTTTGTAGGACTTTTTATAGGATGGGAAGGCGTTGGACTTTGTTCGTATCTATTGATTGGGTTTTGGTACGAAAAAGATACAGCTACTTGGGCAGGAAACGAAGCGTTTATCATGAATAGAGTAGCAGATCTTGGGATGCTTTTGGGTCTATTTTTGATATATTGGCAGTTTGGCTCATTTGAGTATGATGTTGTTTTTGCTCAAGTTGGGGGTATAAATCCAGCAGTTGTTACGACTATCGGACTTCTACTCTTTATCGGTGCTATGGGTAAATCAGCTCAATTTCCATTTCACACTTGGCTTGCCGATGCGATGGAAGGACCGACACCAGTTTCAGCTTTGATTCACGCAGCTACTATGGTAACTGCTGGTGTTTATCTCATCATCCGTGCTAGTGCATTATTTTCACTAGTGCCTGAAGTAGGACATATAATAGCGGCTCTAGGAGCTTTTGTAGCAGTTTTTGCAGCTTCTATGGCTTTGGTAAATCGTGATTTAAAGAAAATCATCGCATATTCTACTCTTTCACAGCTAGGTTACATGTTTGTAGCAGCTGGTTTAGGAGCTTATTGGATAGCATTGTTTCACTTGATGACACATGCATTTTTTAAATCACTCCTGTTTTTAGGAGCTGGAAATATCATGCATGCTATGGATGATGAACTTGATATCAAAAAGATGGGTGGCTTGTTTAATGCTATGCCTTATACTGCTATATTGATGGCTGTGGCTTCAGTAGCACTTTGTGGTATCTATCCATTTGCTGGGTATTTTAGTAAAGATTTGATTTTAGCTGCCGCATTTAATGGTGGTAATTACTATATATGGATTGCTTTATTTATAGGTGCTGGCATGACAGCATTTTATAGTTTTAGATTGATTATGATGGTATTTTTTGGTGATAAAGTTTATAAAAAATTAGGCTTTCATCCACACGAAACTTATCCTTTTGTGCTTTGGACACTCTTGCCTTTAGGAGTACTTTCAACGATAGCAGGATTCTTTGAGCATCCATTTGAAGAATTTACCACAAAACTACTTGGCAAATATGATTTTGGTATGTCTCATGCCACAGAAGTTGGATTACAATTTTTAACTTTAGCGTTTGTTATTTTAGTAGTACTCGGGACTATTTACAAATATGGAAGAGGTGGCTTTAGCAAACAAATAGAGACAATGCCTTTATATATATTGTTAAAAAATCAATATTTTATCCCTAAGATTTATGAAGTGATGATATTTAAACCATACTATGTGCTTTCAAGGTTTGCTTGGAAACAGATAGATGTTAGGATTATAGATTTTACAGTTGACTTGATAGCGAAAATTTTATACTTGCTTGGTCAAAGAAGTAGAAAAATGCAGAGTGGAAATCTATCTGATATGCTCAGATGGATGGTTGTGGGCATAGTTGTCCTCTTGGCTCTAGCGATATTTTATAGACCAGGTATGTAGGAGTATATGATGGAACACATATTATCATTAATCGTATTTTTTCCGCTTATTGCAGGACTTTTTGGGTTAGTTATAAATAAAGAAAATATCAAGACTTTTGGTATTACTATGGCATTGATAGAATTTATATTTTCTATCATTCTTTGGATTGGGTTTGATTCAACAAATGCTGGCTATCAGTTTGTGCAGTATGCTGCTTTGATTCCTCAATTTGGAGTGAGTTATTACTTAGGAGTCGATGGAATATCACTGTTTTTAGTTATTTTAAGCACCTTAATGACTTTGATTTCACTTATAGGTTTAAATATCAAAAAAGATATCAAAAACTTAGTCATAACTATACTATTTTTAGAGATGACATTAGTTGGCGTATTTTTGAGTTTAGATATGATTTTGTTTTATATTTTTTGGGAACTTTCACTCATACCTATGCTTTACATCATAGGTGCTTGGGGTTCAGGACAAAGAATATATGCAGCTATAAAATTTTTCTTATATACATTTGCAGGCTCTGCTTTGATGCTAGTAGGAATCTTATATCTAGGGTACCAATACTACTTGGCAACAGGAACTTGGAGCTTTTCTGTACCAGATTGGTATCTGTTGGTTCTGCCTTTTAAAACACAACTTTGGTTATTTGGAGCCTTCTTTTTAGCCTTTGCTGTAAAGGTACCAATGTTTCCATTTCATACTTGGTTACCTTATGCACACGGACAAGCACCGACAATCGGCTCAGTCTTATTAGCTGCTGTTATGCTTAAGATGGGAACTTATGCTTTCATAAGATTTTCACTACCACTATTTCCTGATGCTTCGGTGTATTTTTTGTATCCTATTGCGATAATAGCCACGATTATGGTTATATATGCTGCGATGGTTGCATATGCACAAAAAGATATGAAACAAGTTATCGCATATAGCTCGATTTCTCATATGGGAATTATCATATTAGGTATATTTGCTATGAATGCTGAGGGTTTGACGGGTTCTATCTTTTTGATGTTGAGCCATGGCATAGTTAGTGGCGCATTATTTATGTTAGTTGGCGTGATTTATGACAGGAGACACACTAAGCTTATGAGTGAGTTTGGTGGATTGGCAACTGTGATGCCAAGATATGCTGCTATATTTGGTGTTTTGATGATGGCGGCAGTTGGATTGCCTTTAACCATAGGTTTCGTAGGTGAGTTTTTATCACTACTTGGCTTTTATCGAGTAAGTTGGGTAATCACAATGTTTGCAGGAAGTGGTATCATACTTGGTGCAGTTTATATGCTGACGATGTTTAGAAAGTCATTTTTTGGAAAAGTCATAAAAGAAGAAAATAAAAATTTAAAAGATTTGGATAAACGAGAGTTTGCAGCACTAATTCCACTCGTCGCATTGGTGGTGATACTTGGAGTTTATCCAAAACCTATCCTAACTACTATAGATTTGAGTGTTAAAAAGATGATTAATTTGATGGAGAAAAAAGCACTGCTACCAGATACGAAAGAGTTTTTGGTAAAAGTCAATAGCATAGGGGGTACAAAATAATGTTAGGTCCAATATCTGTAAATATAGCAAGTCTGAATTTAGCTCTTTTAACCCCGATGGCTGTTTTGGCTTTTGGAGCAATTGCTCTTATATGCATTGATTTATTTGTTAAAAATTTGTCAAAAAGTTTTTTTGTTATATTTACATTACTTTTTATACTTTTAGACTTTACAGTGCTTATAGGGATCAATGGACCAAGCAGAGGATTTTTTGATGTACTTTTAGTAGATGGTATGTCAGTTTTAGCCCAAGGAGTTATACTGATAAGCTCAGTTCTATTTATAATAACAGCACTAAGCAATAAGCCGTTTAAAGAGTTTAAAAAAGCAGAATATTATACTTTGTTTATGTTCATGATTATAGGTTTCCAATTTATGGTAGCGACTGACAATCTCATACTTATATTTTTAGGTTTAGAGACTGCAAGTCTGTCTCTATACACACTTATTGCACTACACAATAGAAATAAAGCTTTTGAAGCAGCTATAAAATACTTTACAATGGGTGCATTAGCAGCTGGGTTTTTTGCGATGGCATCTTTGATACTTTATGCACTAACCGGAAGTATAGAGTTATCAGTTATATCAAAAGTGTTAATAGCAAGAAACTTCGCACCAGGAGTTTTTGTTTTAGCTGGTGTAGTATTTATGCTCATAGCTTTAGGATTTAAGCTTTCAATTGTACCAACTCATACTTGGACACCAGATGTTTATGAAGGAAGTTCAGCTCCACTTGCAGGTTACATGTCGGTTGTGCCAAAGATTGCAGGTTTAGTTGTAGCGATTAGATTTTTTGATATATTCTTATCGTCACAGATAGTTTGGGTACAAAATATACTTATATTTTTAGCGGTAATCACCATGACTTTGGCAAATATAACAGCACTTGTCCAAGAAGATGTAAAAAGGATGCTAGCATTTAGCTCGATTGCACATGCAGGCTTTGTTTTGACTGCCATTATGGTAGGCGGAACTCAAGCAAATTCAGCTATATTTTTGTATTGGATTTTATTTATGTTTACAAATATTGGCGCATTTACTATGCTTTGGATTGCAAGACATAAAAGAAATCTATGGGATACGAGATATCAACATCCATTTGCGAAATTTTCAGGTATGGCAAAAGTATCACCTATGATGGCAACTATCTTTGGAATATTTATGTTTACACTAGCTGGAATGCCTCCATTTTCTGTCTTTTGGGGTAAGCTATATTTGATAAGCTCAGTTGTAGATAGTGGGCATACAGTGCTTGCTGTGATTATGGTTACGAACAGTGCGATAGCGATATATTATTACATGAAACTTATCGTTTATATGTTTATGAAAGACCCTATTACCGAAGATGGAAATATATATGAAGCAAATTCATCAACACCTATAAAAGTGATTGTTGGTATCACGCTTTTCTTTACAGTAACCGCAGCTGTATTTGTGCAACCAATATTATCATTTGTAACTCAAATGATACAATCAAGCGGGTATTGATATAATTTCTTAGGAGCAATGCTCCTAAGAAAGGAGATAATAAGATGGAATTAAATAATCAAGAGCAGTATATAAATAAAGTCTTTTTAAAGCTAAAAAGAAAAAGTTGGTTATTTTACACATTTGTAGAGGTTTGTTTCAGATTTGCATTTCCCTTAAGTTATACCAAAAAAAGAGTAGATAAACTAATCTACGATATTAGTCAAATTAGTATAATATTAGGCTAATTTTTGCATTTAAAGATAGGGATTATAGGTGGATTGAGTCCCGAATCAACTATCAGTTACTATCGATATATTATTGATATGCATGTTAAAAAGTATGGTAATCTTTCCCAGCCAGAAATTATCATATATAGTGTAAATTTGAAACAATATCATCAATGGCGTGATGATGACAGATGGGACTTGATAATAGAGGATTTAGTAAAAATTTCAAATAATTTAAAAATTTGTGGTGCTAGCGTTGGACTAATCGCAACAAATTCAATGCACAAAGTCTTTGACGAAGTTCAAATTAAAACAGATTTAAAGCTTATACATATCGCAGATGCAACAGCTTTGGATATAAGAAAAAAAGGCATAAATAAAGTAGGTTTGCTTGGAACAAAATACACTATGCGTGAAGATTTTTATATATCTAGGTTAGAAAGTCAAGGCTTGAGTGTTATTGTTCCTGATATTGCTGAGCAAGAACTTGTGAATAAGATAATCTTTGATGAGTTGATATTTGGAAAGTTTAATGAAGATTCAAAACAAAAATATATTAAAATAATTCAAAAACTGACAAAAGCAGGAGCGGAAGGTATAATTTTAGGTTGTACAGAAATACCTCTTTTGATAAATCAGCGTATGTGCGATATTCCGCTTTTTAATACAGCAAAAATACATATAAGAACCGCACTTAAATTCTAATATGATATAATATTACCATGAAATTTATTCTATTAATCCCATTTTTAACTTTTCAGCTATATGCATTAAATATATATGTAAACAGTGCAAAGGAAAATGGACTGCCTTATGCTATATTGCATATAATTGACAAAGAACCAGTGGATTGTCAGGTTGTTCATTTGGCATTAGACAAGAAAAATTATATCTGCCAATTTAAAAAAATAGTGAAAACCCCGATAAAAATTAAAAAACTAAGACTAGTAAATATAGATTTTTTAGAAAAAAAGAAAGAATTCTACATAAAAATAACTCCAAAAGTTGATTCAAAATTAATTCCAATCAATGAGATTTTATATAAAACAAAAGAGGTGTCAAGGGAAGTTAAAAATAAATATACCAAACATTGGACAATATTATTATATAATAAACCACCATTTGGCAAAAAATTACAAAATGACGGTATAAACTTTCCAATTAGTTATGGTAATTTTTTAAAACCTCATATAGGTCCTGTTGATTTAAATGGGGCACCAATAGCATATGCTAAAAGTAAAGATGTGAGTTATTACCTAGATATACAAAAAGAGTATAAAAAAGGCGATTATGATGGAGTTGTTAAAGATGCCGACAGGGTTTTGAGATTATATCCTAATAGTATCTTTAAGAGTGACATGATGCTATATAAACTTCGAGTTATAAATGAATCTATTGAAAAGAATCTATCGCCAATTTCAAATGATTATACAAATTCAGATGTTTCAAATCTTGGAAAAGAGTGGATCAGAAAATTTGCTTCAAGTGAAAATATACCCCGAGTATTGTTGATTTTGGTAGAGAATTATCTAAGATCAGGTTCTGCTTCTGATGTAAATTATTT
Organism: Campylobacteraceae bacterium; assembly: GCA_027013245.1. Lineage (GTDB taxonomy): Bacteria > Campylobacterota > Campylobacteria > Campylobacterales > Sulfurospirillaceae > JAADIZ01. The sequence continues at coordinate 18,083 of JALUXT010000116.1, read as the reverse complement.
TTTAGATATTTTAGTTAGCGAACATAAAGATAGCATATATACAAAAAAAGCGATATTGCGCTATGCAGATTCACTTTTTGCAAAAAATAAAAAAGACAAAGCTATCAAATTATATCAAGATGTTTTGTATAGTGTAAAAGATTTAGATATAGCTTCAATGGCTGCGATAAAATTGACAAAATCAAATATAAGCATGGGTAAGGTGTTAGAAGCTAAGAATTATTTACTAAAGGTTTTAGATGCGAATAAAAACTATCTTTTAAAGGATAAAACCGCTTCACATGCTCTCTCAGGTGAATTGGCAGCAAATGGTTTATATAAAATTGCTGCAAGTATAAATGATTTACTCTATAAAAATACAGACAAAAATGATAGAGAAAATAGAGAATTACTTTTAAGAGAGAGTGGCGATTGGTATGCTAAAGCCAATGAGATAAATAAAGCATATGCCAGATATATGGACTATAAAAAGCTATATAAAGATGGTTTGTACATCCAAGAGGTAAAAAAGGCATTAGACGCACTTTTCTTTAAAATAAAAGAGACAAATACTACTAAATTGGCCGCATATTATGATGTGCTGATTTCAAAATACGACAATGGCATACGAGATAAAGCCGTCATAGAAAAAACTAAACTGCTATTAAAAGAAAAGAAATATGAGAAAGTTTTAAAGATGCAAAATATGCTTGAGCGGGCAGTCGATAAGAACTCTACAGTAGCAAAAGATTTGCTTGATTTGGCAGCAACAGCTCTTCTATTTGAAAATCTAAAGACAAAAGATTGTAGTAAAGTTATTAATTTAGTAGAAAAATATAAGTTAGATATTTATAAAGTAGATGACGAAGATACACTATACAAATGCTTTTTATTAAGTGCCAGATATAAAAAAGCCAAGATGCTAACTGTGGATAAAATACAATCTAAAAACTTGTCTCAAAATTTCAAATGGCTACAAAGAACAATAGAGGTGGCTTCAAAACTTAGAAAATTTGATGATATTATCAAATATAAAGCTGATTTATACAAACTATCAAAAATACTTAAAAAGAAAATATATGCTTCAAGTTACAGATATATTTTTGGTGCCTATTTTTATAAAAAACAGTATAATAAAGCTCTTGATATATTGAGTGAATTATCTAAGAAATGGCCAAAAGATATAAAAAATCTAGATTCATATATAAAAATTGTAAATTATGCTAGTGATTCAAGAGATGATTTATTGTTGATTAAATATGCTAAAAAGATTGTTGATATGCAAAATAAAAATAAACTTTTTGCATTTACTCCTAAGGTAGAATTGTTGTATATGGGTGCGCTTAAAAGACTAGGTAGATATAAAGATGCATATAAGTTGATAGTAAATCTAAGCAAAAAACCTATAAAAAGCAAATACAGTTCAAGAATTTTTTATGAATTAGGCGAGATAAGCATCAAGCTTAAAGACACAAAAAATGCCAAAAAGTATTTTAAAAAATGTGTATCATTAAAAACAAAGGACTCATGGTCTTCACTATGTAAGGACAACCTGAAATTCTTCTAGGGGTCAGGGTTTGAATTTTGAATTTATATAAATTCAAAATTCAAACCCTGACCCCTATTAAAATTGCGTTCTATTAAAGGTTCTTTGTCGTTTAGCCAACCTCATAGTATTTGTGATTATTTTTTTTTCTAGTTGTTGTTTATCTAAAAAGCCGTCCAAAAACTCTAAACCTTCTTTTATGCCGATAGATCTCATAGAATTTGGGGTGCGTCCGTATTTTTTTTCGAGATAAATAACTTCATCTATAAGCCCATGTCTTAGCATCTCTTTAGTTCTTAATTGAACTCTTTGCTTAAGTATATCTTTTGATATGGAGATTTCTAAGATTTCTAAATCTTTTATGATTGGAGGTTGTCTATTTTTTGCAAGATACTCACTTGTCGGGGTATTTGTCTCTATAAATATTTCTAGCCACTTTTCTATTCTATAAGAATCATTTCTTGATATTTTTTGTGAGTATGTATAATCATTTTTAACAATCATTTCATAAGCATAGTTTTGATTTTTCATAATCTCTTTAATATTCTCTTTAGTGTTTGCAGAAATATTAGGTTTTGTGCTTAATCCTGTTATCAAAGATTTTAAATAAAAACCAGTACCGCCAACTATGATAAGATTTTTACCGTCTTTCATCGCATGAAGTTTGGCTTTTTTAAATATATCAAAAAATATAGAAACATTAAAATTTTCACAGGGATATATCTCATCTATTCCAAAGTGTTTTATGCCTTTTCTCTCTTCTTCGGTTGGTTTTGCTGAAGCTATGTTAATTTCTTTGTAAATGCTAAGTGAATCCAAAGAGAGTATATAAGCGTCACTTTTTTCAGCCATCTCGATTGAACGAGCAGTTTTGCCAGAAGCCGTAGGGCCAAGTAGTGCCGTTATCTTCACATAAACTCCTTTTAGGGGTCAGGGTTTGAATTTTGAATTTATATAAATTCAAAATTCAAACCCTGACCCCTGTTAAATAAAAATTTAATATCAATTATAGTAAAATATAGTAAAATTTAGTATAAAGATTTTAAAAAGGTTTTGTGTGAAGAAATTTATAACTCTCATGAGAGACATTGGTGATTTGATTGTATTTAAGCACTCTGTGTTTGCTTTACCTTTTATCTTTATCTCTATGATTGTGTATTCTAGTCAATTAAACCATACTATGTGGTTTGGTTGGAGATTATTGCTACTTGGTTTACTAGCAGCCATCAGTGCTAGAAATTTTGCTATGAGTTTTAACAGGTATGCGGATAAAGATATAGATAAGTATAACCCTAGGACTGCCACTAGACCAAGCGTTGATGGCAGGATTGGAGAAGGCAATCTTAAGATTTTTATCGTTTTAAATGCATTGGTTTTTATAATTGTTGCGTATTTTATTAATTCTCTTGCTTTTTGGTTCTCTTTTCCGATACTTGTTATATTAGGGGGATACTCTATCTTTAAAAGATTTTCACCAATAGCCCATCTAGTGCTTGGTTTATCTTTGGGTTTAGCCCCGATTGCTGGCGCAATTGCGATAGGTGGCGACATACCAGCTTGGTCAGTTGCACTTTGTCTTGGCGTGAGCTTTTGGGTAGCTGGCTTTGATTTACTCTACTCTTTGCAAGACATGGAGTATGATATGCAAAACAATCTCTTTTCTATACCATCGATTTATGGAAAAGATACAACATTTTTTATATCAAAATTATTTCATGCTCAAACTATTATATTTTGGCTTTTTTTTGTTTACCTTGCTCATTTAGGTTTTTTTTCGTATATAGGAATTTTGGTTTCAGCTATAATACTCTATCAAGAACATAAAATCGTTACAAAAGATTTTACGAAGATAGACAAAGCATTTTTTACGCTAAATGGATATCTTGGAATCATATTTTTTGTACTAATTTGGTTAGATAGGATGTTTGCATGAGTGATATCAGATTTGTAACAGCGCCACTAAAAATTTATTTTGAGAAATTTTCACGCGAGGAATTTACATATAAAAAAGAGTATGATAAACTATCAAACAGTGAAGAAGATAGTGTTGGTCAATGGTTAAAACTTGCAAAAGCAAGAGGTGAGACAAATGAGAGTGACCAAGTTTTACTTAAACTTGTAGTTGAGTTGCATCGAAAAGTAGATGAGCTAAGCTCTATTATAAAAGATGAGAAACCGACATATTTGGATTTAAAAGAAGAAAAAAATATACAAGGAGTTGGGTTTGGGCATTTTTTGCTAGAAGAGAATTGTCTGGTGCCTGAAACTAGGTATTATGGTAGAATCTTGATGCCTTTTTTTCCAAAAAGAGAGGTGCCGATGTTTTTTGAAACTCTAAAAGAAAATATAGCTAAGATTAGTTTAATGCATGACCAAGATGAGAAAGATTGGAGTGCTTATATGAGTGCACGAGAGCGAGCTATGATACGAGAAGCTAAAGTTATTAAGAATAATAAGTGAGTGTTGAAATCATCAGTCTTATTGGGCTTGGGACGCTGGTTGTTATACTTTTCTTCCTGATTTTTTTACGAGATTCTGAAGTTTCAAAAAAACTTGGAATCTATGAGCGAGTTATAGAGGACTTAAATAGAGAAAATCATAACCTATCAAAAAGCATAGAAAAGTTAGCCTCTAAAGATAAGATGGAAATCAAGATATTTAAAGATGAAATCCAAAAAGAGATAAAATTTCAAGTACAAAATTCACTTTTGCCTATGGTTGATTCTATTAGGGAGATAGAGAGTGTCATGCTAAACTTTCAAGACCAGCAAATCGCCAGAATAGATTCACTTGAAAGCAGAACAAAAGAGATAAACTATATTCCGCCAAATGTAACAGAATCAAATGAAAGACAAATAATATCACAATACAAAAATGGAAAAAGCGAAGCAAAAATCGCAAAAGATTTAAGAATTGGGATTGGCGAAGTCGATTTGATACTAAAGCTAGCTAACCTAAAGTGATAAAAGTCCACCCTTCTTGGCAAAAGATTATACAAAGATGTTACAATAAACTAGATGTAAATTATAGAGATTTTTTAGAAAAAGATATTGGATATTTTCCAAAATTTCCAAACTTTTTAAATGCTTTTAAAACTCTTCCTTTGGAAAAAACAAAATATATACTTTTTGGACAAGACCCATATCCAAGAGAAAAAAGTGCAATTGGATATGCCTTTATCGATGGAATGGTAGAAGAAATATTTAGCGAAATTGGGCTTAGTAAAAGAGTCAATAGAGCTACTAGTTTACGAAATTTCATAAAGATGCTTTTAGTTGCAAGTGGTCACTTAGACAAAGATAAAACAGGCAAAGAAGATATCGCAAATTTAGACAAGAGTGGTTTTATAAATGATATTATGCAACTAAAGAATAATTTTGAGAAAAATGGAGTTTTGCTTTTAAACACATCTCTGGTTTTTACAGATAAAAAAAGTACAAACTTACATGTAAAGAAGTTTATGCCTTTCATAGATGAATTATTTAGAAATTTAAGTGATTATGATATAGAGTTGATTTTGTTTGGAAATATTGCAAAAGATATGGAAAAGAAATTTTCAAATATGTCAAATTTTAAAGTTTTCAAAACGATGCACCCATACAATGTGGGATTTATAAAAGATTCATCGACTATAGAATTTTTTAAGCCGATGAATCTTTTGGGTAAATGTGACTTTTGAGATTAGCCTTTTAGTGCTTCTTCGGTTATATTATCCAATATATCAAACAACCTACCGCTGGCTTTTTCCATTTGAGCAAAGTTTTCCACAACCTCATCGATATGTTGTGCATCAAAACCATTTTTTATAACATTTAAGTTTTTATTAACGGCATTGTGTACAATCTCGTGTGGATTTTCTATAGATGCATATGATTTTGTATTTTTAAAGTGTTTGAATCCTTCCCCCTCTTCATACCATTTGCCTAATCGGCATTCGTGATGATTTCCAAATTTTGCATCTAACTGCTCGTTAAGTATAGCGCTGTATGCTTTTACTTTATAGGCTATATGGTCTATCTCTGCTAAGATTACAAAAGTTCTGTTTTGGACATCAAAAGAGATGTCAGCAGTCTCTTTTGCATCTTTATTAAAGGTTTCTAGCGTTGTTTCAAATTCTGTGATGTTATCTACAGAATTGTTTGCGATAGAGTCGATTCGTTCAGAGTTTGCATATATGCCATTTGTTTCTTGTTGCAAGGTTTGTACTGTTATAGAGATTTCTTGAGTGGCTTTTTGTGTTCGTTCAGCCAGCTTTCTAACTTCATCTGCAACAACTGCAAAACCTCTTCCATGCTCTCCTGCTCTTGCTGCTTCTATAGCAGCATTTAGAGCCAAGAGATTAGTTTGATCAGCTATATCTTTAATCAAGCTAACGATTGAAGATATCTCTGCAGCTCTTTCATTTAGTGAATTGATAGATTCGTTGGAATTAAGTATAAGCTCAAGCAACTCTTTCATGCCATTTGCTATCTCATTTACAGCCACAGTGCTTTGGCTTGATTTTTCAGAGATATTATTTGACATTTTCGCTATAGAATTAACTTTATCAAGACCAACACTAAGATTGTTTTGTATATTTTCTAATCCTTGAGCCCCATTTCCTAATGCTGCAAATTTATTTGACAAAACACCTTTGGCTTGACCAATTTGCCCATCAACGATACCTTGAACACCTTTTGTCAGCAGTCTCCCATTTGTCTCAAATAGACCACGAAAACCTTTGTTAAAAAGATTTCTATATGTTTTGCCTTCACTTGCTGCTTCTATCGAAGTTGTTGATTCTCTCATCAAGGCTTCTACTTGGTCTAATACATCATTGATATTTAGAGCAATTTGTGCGATAGGAAGTTTTTTATCGATATGAGTGATTCTGGATTCTAAGTTTCCATTTCTTGCATCTTGCGTAACTTTTAATAATTGTTCAAAAAGTTTTCCATCAACTTGAATTTTTTTAGTATTACCAAAAAATGAACCAGCAGCTAAGCCTAAAAATAGGGTAGAACTTGTGGCAATATCGCCACTAGAGAGCTTATATAGTGCGATAACTCCAAAAATCAATCCAAATAGAATCTGTGGTTTATAATCTTTGAATATTGTTTGAAAACTCTTCATAACTCTCTCCTCTTTCTTGTAGAACTTGGTTTAGGTATTTTTCACTTGCATCCATGCCGCCTTGTGATTCTAAGGACAATAATTTTGCATAAAGTGGTTCTATGATTTCTAACGCTTTTGGATTTACTTTTCTTCGCACAGAATAGTATCCTATAATTCTTCCACCTGTGTCAAGAGATGCAGTTACATTTGCATAGACCCAATAATATCCACCATTAAATCTCATATTTTTAACATAAGCAAAAATTTCTTCTTTGTTTTTTATTTTATCCCAAAGCAATTTAAAGATAATTCTTGGCATATCTGGATGTCTAACAACATTGTGCGGTTTGCCAAGCACATCTTTTTCATTGCCATCTGCAGCTTCCATAAATGGAACATTACAATAAGTGATGATGCCTTTTGTGTCAGTTTTGGAAACCAAAAAAGCATCTTCTTTTACAAGATATTGTTCATTTGTAGGGTTTGGTTTACTCATCTAATTCCTCCCTTATTTATTTTAATTAAAAATTATATCATTATTATCGTTTGGTTTATATAAATAAGGTATGATAACTAAAAAATTATAAGGTATAATAACTAAAAAATTATAAGGAAAAATATGTTGATAGATGGACATGGTAGAAGTGTAAGTTATCTAAGGGTTTCTGTAACTGAAAGATGCAACTTTAGATGCCAATACTGTATGCCAGAAAAACCTTTTTCTTGGGTTCCTAAAGAAAATTTACTTAGTTTTGAAGATCTTTTTTTATTTATAAAGGTAGGTATTGATGAGGGAATTAACAAGATAAGGATAACAGGAGGAGAGCCGCTTTTAAGAGCTGATTTGGATAAGTTTGTAAAGATGATTAGTGATTATAGAGCTGATTTGGATTTGGCACTTACTACAAATGCTTACCTTTTGAAACCAATCGCTCAAAAACTAAAAGATGCAGGGCTCAAACGCATAAATATTTCTCTAGATACACTTAAGCCTGAAATTGCACAAAAGATTTCACAAAAAGATGTACTAAAAAAAGTGCTAGAAGGTATAGAAGAAGCTCAAAAAGTAGGTTTAGGAGTAAAATTAAATAGCGTTCCGCTAAAGGGTATCAATGATGAAGAGATTATAGATTTGTTAGAGTTTGCAAAAGAAAGAAACATGGGCATAAGATATATCGAATACATGGAAAATAAATTTGCAAAAGAGAAACTACAAGGTTTAAATGCACAAGAAGTGCAAGATATAATCGCTACAAAATATAACTTCAAGGCAGTAGGAAGGGTAGAATCTTCTCCAGCTCATCTTTTTGAGCTTGATGATGGCTATAGATTTGGTATTATAGACCCTCATAAGCATGATTTTTGTGAAGATTGTAATCGTATCAGATTGACAGCTGAGGGGATGCTGATACCTTGTTTGTATTTTGATGAAGCCATGAGTATTAAAGATGCAGTAAAAAAAGGTGATGTGGAAGCTGCCGCCAATATTTTAAAAGAAGTGCTTGCAAATAAACCTGAAAAAAATAAATGGAGTGGGGATGATGAAAATGAAATCTCACAACGGGCATTTTATGAAACAGGAGGTTGAAAATGGATGAAACTTTTAAACTAACGATGCATTTGCATACTGCATTTGTAGGGATAGTTCTGATTTTAGCAGTAATAAATTATTTTTTAATCAACAATAGTTTAGATTATGATACGCTTAGAAAAAGAGTTAGAACTATCTTGCCTATATACTATCTTTTTTTAGCAACAGTTATCTTCACAGGGTTTATCTTATTAGGTATTGCAAAGTTTGATATGTACCAATCTGTTATCTTTATGGTGATTGTTTGGTTTGTGCTTCTTCTAACAACCATAAAACGATATAAAAAATTTAAATCATTAAAAAGAGATGATAAAAGAAGAATAAGAAGATTTATAAGATTTACAAAAAGAAAATATTTGATAGATATCACATTTATATTGATAGCTATAGCGTTGGTATATGCAATCAAATAATGCAATTTTTATTTTGTGAGCTAGCGGGTGAACATACGCTTGCATTGGATGTTAAAGAATACGCTCATATCTTTAAAGTTAGAAGAGTTAGGAGTGGTGGCATCTTACATATAAGAAATATGCAAGATGATATTTTATATACCTATAAGATAGCTAGTATAGATAAAAAGCTGGCTATTTTAGAGATTCAAGAGCAAAAATATCTACCAATAAAAGCAAAAAAAGCTCTACATGTAGGTTGGTGTATGGTTGACCCAAAAACTATAGAAAAAACCTTACCTTTTTTAAATGAATTGGGAGTTTGCAAGATTAGCTTTGTGTATTGCGAGTTTTCACAGCAAAATTTCAAACTAGACTTAAAAAGAATTAACCGAATACTTATAAACTCAAGCCAACAATGCGGAAGAAGTTCATTGATGGAAATAGAAGTTTTAAAAGATTTAAAAGAGTATTTGAGTCTTTATCCTAAGAGTAAAATAGTAGATTTTAGTGAAAATAAAATAGATACAGATAAAAAATTTGACTCCTTTTTGGTTGGTTGTGAAGGTGGTTTTTCACAAGTTGAAAGAGAGATAATGAATAAAAAAAATATATTAGGATTAGATAATCCTATGATTTTAAGAAGTGAAACTGCAGTTTTAACATTAAGCGTATTAAATTCTTAAGGATTATTGTGTTATAATCACAATTCCCCTCCCCCTATATAGCGGTGGGCTCCAAAAGCCTACTGCTTTTTTTAAACATCTATAGGGCATAAAGATGTTTTATTTTGTTGGTATTAGGGGATATTAATTAAAATTTAAGGAAATCAAGAATGAAAAAAGATATTCATCCAGAATATGTCGCTTGTACAGTTAGCTGTGCTTGTGGAAATAAATTTGAAACAATGTCAAATAAGCCAGAGCTTAAGATTGATATTTGTAACGAATGCCATCCATTTTTCACAGGTAGTGAAAAAATAGTGGATGCAGCAGGAAGAGTTGAGAAGTTTAAGAAAAAATACAATATGAAATAATTTTTAAATTATGGTGCCAAAAAATTGGTTTATCTAATTCCTACTCCGATAGGAAATATTGATGACATTTCGGTTAGAAGCTTAAAACTCTTAACCGAAATTCAAATTCTACTTTGCGAAGATACAAGAGTCACAAAAAAGCTACTAAATTTACTTTCATTAAGACATAATGTAAAATTTAAAATCGAAAAATTTATCTCTTTTCACTCGCATAATGATGAAAAAGTTTTATCAACGCTTGATATTGATATATTTTATAAAAATATAGCTTTTATGAGCGATGCCGGTATGCCTTGCGTTAGTGACCCAGGTGCATCACTAGTTAAATTTTGCCAAGAAAAAGATATGCCCTACGAAGTGCTTCCAGGAGCAAATGCCCTGCTTTTAGCATACACGACAAGTGGTTTTTTACAAAATAAATTTTATTTTTATGGTTTCTTGCCTCATAAAGGAAAAGAGCGAAATGAAGCTATTGGTGAAGTGATAAACTCTGAGGTTTTAACCATCCTTTATGAATCACCTCATAGAATTGAAAAGCTAGCCCAAGAGTTGGCTAAAATCTGCCCTTGCAGGCGATTGTTTGCTATAAAAGAGGCTACAAAAAAATTTGAAAATAAATTTTTCTCCCTAGCAAAAGATTTTCCAGATTTTTTAAACTCAAACAACATAAAAGGCGAGTGGGCATTGGTGTTAGAGCCAAAAGCCGTAAAGCTTGGAAAAGCAATCAATGAAGAAGACATAAAATCACTCGACTTACCACCAAAACAAAAAGCAAAACTTTTAGCAAAATTAACTGGGAAAAGCATAAAAGAATGTTATGAAAACAGCTATCAAAATAATCTATTATAGAGCTTTTTAAGGTATTTTGGATACAATAAATCTATGATTATTTATGGAAAACAACTTTTTTTGCATATATTAAAAAAATATCCAGAAAAACTGATAAAAGTTCAACTGTCAAAGAAATGTGATCAAAAGCTTTTTTATAAGATAAAAAATGCGTGTGATGATGTTGTCTTGGTGGATAACAAAAAAGCTCAAGCATTGTGCCATGGTGGGAATCACCAAGGTTTTATCGCTGAAATTGATGATATAGATTATGCACAATTTTCCAAGATTAAAAATAGCTCTTTTATACTGATTTTACAAGGCATTACTGATGTTGGAAATATAGGTGCTATCATCCGAAGTGCTTATGCTTTTGGCGTTGATGCTGTTGTGATTAGTGGGATAAAAACTATCAATCTTGAAGCTATTATAAGAACAAGTAGTGGTGCAGTTTTTGAGATACCGATAGTTTTACAACCAAATACGCTTGATTTGATAAACGAATTAAAACAGATAGATTTTACGATATACGGCGCTGAAATGGATGGTCAAAATGTTAAAGAAATCGTATTTAGTCCAAAAAAAGCACTAATGATGGGTAGTGAAGGCGAGGGAATTCCAACTAAGATAAAATCAAAATTGGATAAGATAGTATCGATAAAAATGGCGAGAGATTTTGACTCTTTAAATGTTAGTGTCGCAACAGCGATACTGTGCGACAGGATTTTTAATGGATGATATTAAAGTACTTGAAGAGATAGGGCTAAAAGAGGTTTCACAAAAAACTCATATAGAGGTTAAATATTTAGAAAATCTCGTAAATTCGGATTTTGCAAATTTGAGCAAAGTGACAACGCTAGGTTTCATTAAGATAATTTCTAGAGAATATAAAATAGATTTTAGCCAATGGCTTGATGAGGCAAATTTGTATTGGGATAGTATCGAAGAATCTAATGAAAAACCAAAAATATTTATAGCGCAAAAACCAAAAATATTTCCAAAAATTTTAAAGACTCTGTTTTTCATAATTTTATTGGTAGCAATTTTATTTGGAGCATATATTTTTTTGAGTCACAAAATTGATTTATTTGACAAGCCAATGCTAGCCAATGACAAAAACTACTCTTATGAGCAGACTCCAGCCGTAAATCAAGCAAAAGAATCTTTAAATATAACAGAGTCAACTTTAGATAATAATACCGCTGAAGTAATAGATACAAATTTAAGCGAGCAAAATATTACTAAAATAATAGATGAAAATTTAAGCGATACAAACAAAACTCTAGATAAAAAAGCTGAAAAAAGTGTGCTTAAACCTCTAGATTTAAACACGACTTCAAAAACTGTTGATATTAATTCTAGTAACTTTATTTCTCCAAAGACAAAGCTTTGGGTTGGAGTAATTTATCTAGATGATTATAAACGAAAATCTTTTTTAGGAGATGGAAATTTTACATTAGATACCTCTAGGGATCAACTTATTACAACTGGGCATGGAGATTTAAGTATATATTTTAATGGAAAGATAAAGAAGTATGATCTCCAAAAACCTATGAAATTTCTTGTAAAAGATGGGAATATTTCAGAAATTTCTTTAGATAAATTCAAAGAATTAAATAGAGGCTCTCTTTGGTAATAAAATTTTTAATTTTTTGTATTTTCACTTCACTTTTATCGGCTAATTTAGAAGATAAGATAAAAAACTATATGTCAGCATCCGAGTATAACAAGCAAGAAAATCTGATAAAAATACTGTTTAAAGACTCCGATAAGTTTTACAGACAAAGTGATGGAAATGTGGATAGCTTAAAAGTGATAAAAGTTCTCAAAGAAAATGGCTTGTTTAAAATGTTTTACAAAAAACCCATCTCTTTAAATATAAAGTTTATCACAGATAAAAATCCACTAATCTTTATAAAAGTTATCAGTGAATCGTTAGATGCCATAGGATACAATTATTTTTTAACGAGCAAAGCACAAAAGACTAATGACAAATTTTCATGGTCTATCAATCTGCAAACTGAGCATCTTGTGAACCCCATAGTTTTTTCTCAAGAACTTTTGAAGCGAGGTTGCATCATAAAAGATATCATCAAAGAAAAAAAATACAATTGGACTTATAAGATAAATTCTGATAATGCAAAATTAAATGCAAAAATGATTGATTTAGAAACGACTACAAAACTAACAAAACCTATAGAAGATTATTTGATACAAAATAATAACGCTACTAGCATAAAAATACGCACTAGTTTTAGTGATCATTGGTATCCAAAGATATCATTTTTAGATAGCAGTTTGCATGTTGTATCTGAAAAAAATATAGATGAAAGAACTTATGTTTTAAAAGTAGATGTGCCTAAGGATTGTAAATATATAAAAATCGGAGATTTATATACGCTTGAGAATATTAAGCATGGATTATCGGTGTATATGACAAAGGAGGAAAAATAGTATGTTTGATGAAATTAGATTTAATACAATAGAGAGATTGCCGAACTATCTTTTTGCAGAAATAAATGAGATGAAATTAAATGCCAGAAGAGCGGGCGAAGATATAATCGATTTTTCTATGGGAAACCCTGATGGCAGAACGCCACAACATATAATCGATAAATTAGTAGAATCAGTCGAAAAAGACAAAACTCATGGCTATAGTGTGAGTAAGGGCATATATAAATTAAGACTTGCGATTTGCAACTGGTATAAAAGAAAATATGAAGTTGAATTAGACCCAAATAGTGAAGCAGTAGCAACACTTGGAAGTAAAGAAGGCTATGTGCACTTGGTGCAAGCTATCACAAACCCTGGAGATGTGGCGATAGTGCCAGACCCAGCGTATCCGATACACTCACAGGCTTTTATCATAGCAGGCGGAAATGTCCACAAGATGGGTTTAGATTTTAATGAAAATTTTGAACTAGACACTGAGAAATTCTTTTTTAAGTTGAAAAAAGCTTTTCGAGATTCTGTGCCAAAACCAAAGTTCGTAGTGGTGAACTTTCCTCACAATCCAACAACAGTAACTGTCGATAAATCATTTTATGAAGATTTGGTAGCTTATGCTAAAGAAGAGAGATTTTATATCATTAGTGATATTGCGTATTCTGATATAACATTTGACGGATATAAGACGCCGTCAATCTTTGAGGTAGATGGTGCAAAAGATGTGGCAGTTGAAAGTACAACTCTGTCTAAAAGCTACAACATGGCAGGCTGGAGGGTTGGCTTTATAGTGGGTAATCCAAAACTCATAGGAGCTCTTCAAAAGATTAAATCTTGGTTTGATTATGGTATGTTTACTCCAATCCAAGTAGCTTCTACTGTAGCACTTGATGGCCCACAAGAGTGTGTTGGTGAGATTATTGAAGTATATAGAAAAAGAAGAGATGTGCTAGCTGAAAGTTTTGGAAATGCAGGCTGGAAAATGACAAAACCAAAGGCTACTATGTTTATATGGGCTAGGATTCCAGAGTGTGCAAGACATCTTGGAAGCATGGAATTTGCAAAACAATTATTAACTCAAGCAAAAATCGCAGTGAGTCCAGGTATTGGTTTTGGAGAACACGGTGATGAGTATGTAAGAATAGCTTTGATTGAAAATGAAAATAGAATCAGGCAAGCTGCTAGAAATGTGAAAAAATACTTGAAGAGTTTAGAGGCCAGATAATGATAAAAGTGGGAATAATAGGCGTAGGAACAGTGGGAAGCAGTGTTGTGAAGATATTGCAAAAAAACAAAGACATAATCACAGCAAGAGCTGGTAAAGAGATAATTCCACTCATAGGTGTTGTTAAAAACTTAAAAAAAGAGCGAGATTTAGATATAAAACTAAGTGATAACATAGATGATATATTAGACGATGAAAGCATTGATATCGTCGTAGAGTTGATGGGTGGAATTGATGAGGCATTTAGTGTAGTAAAAAAAGCTTTGGAAAAAGGCAAATCAGTAGTAACCGCAAACAAAGCAATGCTAGCATACCATAGATATGAATTACAACAAAGCTCTAAAAAACTTCCAATCGGATTTGAAGCAAGTGTGGCGGGTGGAATCCCAATCATCAAAGCTTTAAGAGAAGGGTTAAGTACAAATCACATAATATCTATAAAAGGTATAATGAACGGAACATGTAACTATATGCTAACAAAGATGATGAGTGAGGGTGCAGAGTTTGATGAAATCTTGCAAGAAGCGAAGGATTTGGGTTATGCTGAAGCAGATCCATCGTTTGATATAGGCGGTTTTGATGCTGCTCATAAACTTTTGATTTTAGCTAGTATTGCTTATGGGATAGATGCAAAGCCAGAAGATATACTTATAGAGGGAATCGAAAATATAAATAGTGAAGATATATTTTTCGCAAATGAATTTGGATATAGTATAAAACTTTTAACAATCGCTAAAAAGATAGGCGAAAGTGTGGAGCTAAGAGTTCATCCTACGCTTATTAATAAAAATGAAATGATTGCAAAAGTAGATGGCGTGATGAATGGAGTGAGCGTTGTTGGAGACTGTGTTGGTGAAACTATGTATTATGGACCAGGAGCTGGTGGTGATGCGACTGCAAGTGCTGTTATAGCTGATATCATTGATATAGTAAGAGACGGTAATAATTCTCCGATGTTAGGTTTTAAAAAAGCATTGGAACACGGCAAATTAAAATTAAAAAATGCGGATGAAGTATTTACAAAATATTATGTCAGAATTGAAGTTGAAGATAAGATTGGAGTACTTTCTCAAATCTCAAATATTTTAGGTGAGCAAAATATATCCATAAGTAGTTTTTTGCAAAAACAGAGTAAAAATGCTAAATTTGCAACTCTGTTGTTTTCTACTCATCAATGTTTTGAAAAGGATATACAAAAAGCTCTAAAAAAAATAAGTAAGTGTGAATTTGTCAAGCAATTTCCTGCAATGATTAGGATAGAAGAGTAATTTGAGTTTAAAAATCGGACTAGATGCGGAGGAAAAAGTAGCAAAATATTTACTTGTAAATGGCTATAAAATCTTGAAAAGGAATTTTCATTCAAAATTTGGTGAGATAGATATCATCGCAAAAAAAGATGATATTTTGAGTTTTATAGAAGTGAAATATTCTAAAAATTACAATCCTGCTTATAGGATAACGCCAGCAAAAATACAAAAAATAATAAAGACTATTGATTATTTTTTTATGCTAAATAATTGCGATGAAGACTACCAGATAGCAGGAGCTTTTATCACTCCTGAGGGTATAGAGATATTAGAAAATATTAGTTTTTAAAAATTAAGATTCTTATCTATGGTAACTTTAAAGATAGTATTTGTATAATATCGTTTGATATAAAAATAAAAGATTTAGGAGAAAATTATGGGAAAATATACAGAATTAAATGCTTCAAATTTTGATAGCACAGTTAGTAAAGGCGTATCGTTAGTAGATTTCTGGGCTCCATGGTGTGGACCTTGTAGAATGATAGCTCCTGTTATAGAAGAATTAGCAGATGATTTTGAAGGAAAAGCAAATATTTGCAAAGTAAACACAGATGATGAGCAAGATGTAGCTGTAAAATACGGAATTAGATCAATTCCAACAATCTTATTTTTCAAAGATGGTGAGCTAGTTGACCAAATGGTTGGTGCTTCATCAAAACAAATTTTAACTGATAAAATAAATTCTTTTTTATAGGAATATAATTCTTTGAAAACCTATAGAAATTTGGTAATAGTTTTACTTTTGCCAAACAGGATTTCAATATGAGTCGAGGGAGAAAAGTCTTCTCCCTGAACTACCTTTTTGCTTCTTTTTTTGGTGCATTGATGATAGCAAGTGCTTTTGCATACTTTAATTATCGTTTTGCACAATATAAATTTATTGATTTTAGTGATTGGATTTATTATGAAAAAAGTGATATTTTTAAACCTAAATATGACAATTATACGGTTTTGATTTATAGCTCAAATATACAAGATTCTGCTTCAATATTAAAAAAAATTGATAAGAAAGAACATATACTAGCAATTGACATGTATCAAAAAAGAAAAAAAAATAATCAAAATATCACTAATATTACATCTGGTATGAACAATCTATTGAAACTTGTGCAAAGATTTCATATAATGGGAGTTCCAAGCATATTTATGATTAAAAAATATAAAAAAGAAAAATATAAGCAAAATAGTATGATAAAGATAATAGAATAGATAAAAATATAAATTCTTCTTCACAAAGTGAAAGCTTTAGTGAGAGGAATTTTTTGGTAGTTTTGCTCAAGAAATAAAAATATAAATTCTTCTTCACAAAGTGAAAGCTTTAGTGAGAGGAATTTTTTGGTAGCTTTGCTGCCAAAAAAGGAGAAATAAAATGTTAGATTTAGCGATAATAGGAGGAGGGCCAGCAGGACTAACAGCTGGACTTTATGCTACTAGAGGTGGACTCAAAGATGTAAGTATGTTCGAAAAAGGTATGCCAGGAGGTCAGATTACAAGCAGCAGTGAGATAGAAAATTATCCTGGAGTTGCAAGTGTCATGAGCGGTTTGGATTTGATGGAAAGTTGGCCAGAGCAAGCCATGCGATTTGGCATGAAGCATAGCATGGAAGAAGTAAGCAGAGTTTCTAAAAGAACAGATGAAATATTTGAAATATTTTTGCTTGGTGATAAAAAAATTGAGGCTAAAAGTGTAATAGTTTGCACAGGAAGCACACCAAGAAGATCTGGTATAAAAGGTGAGGATGAATTTTTTGGAAAAGGTGTAAGCACTTGTGCTACATGTGATGGATTTTTCTACAAAAATAAGGAAGTTGCAGTTTTAGGTGGTGGAGATACTGCCTTAGAAGAGGCATTGTACCTTGCAAATATATGTTCAAAAGTTCATCTAATACACAGAAGAGATGAGTTTAGAGCTAGCCCTGTAACAGTAGAGAAAGTTAGGAATAATGATAAAATTGAATTGATTTTAAACTCTGTTGTTGATGAGATATATGGTGATATTAGTGGTGTTAATGGAGTAAATATTTCGGATAAAGCTGGAAATAAAAGAGATTTAAAAGTGCCAGGAATATTTGTTTTTGTTGGTATGAATGTAAATAATGAAGTTCTTATGCAAGAAGACGGAAAACCTCTTTGCGATTTAAGTGAAAATGGAAATGTTGTAGTTGATTTGAAAATGAAAACTTCATTGCCCGGACTTTTTGCTGCTGGAGATTTAAGAATTGACGCTTCAAAACAAGTAGTTTGTGCCGCAGGCGATGGTGCAACTGCTGGTATCCAAGCACTAGAATATGTAAATAACTAAGGAAAAAAATATGGATGTTGGAATACACGGATCAACTGGAAGAGTTGGGCGATTACTTATAGAAAATTTAAAAAATGATAATGATGCTAAAGTGCATATGCTTCACGCTATAGAGGAATTTAGCTTTCCTATACCAGAAGGATCTATTGTCACGGAATCTTATGAAAAATTATTTGAAAAAAGTGATGTAGTGATTGATTTTACGATTGCTTTTGCTACTGAAACTTTGCTTGAAGCTGCACTTGAGCATCCGACTCCATTAGTTATAGGAACTACAGGACTTAGTCCACATCAGCAAAATTTATTAAATGAAGCTTCAAAATTGATGCCTATACTAT
>JALUXT010000115.1 GCA_027013245.1 Campylobacteraceae bacterium | reverse complement strand
AAAAGGTCTATATATTGGCAATATTGCGAGAAGGTCAATGATAGCCATCGGAGAGAGAATATATCGTATCTTTTGTTTTATAATAATCTTTAAAATCTTAGATAATTTTGGTTTTTGATCTAGTTCAATCATCTTTTCATGATAACGGATAATTAAAAGTCTAATATTTGCGCTTGTCCAAAATCTACCAATCCATTCAAATATAAAAACACTAACAGCAAAATCTTCAATCAAGCCAAATCTATAAGACAAATGATTGCTTATGTCATAAATAAAAATAGCAACAGTCAATAAAACAAGCCCTATAATCAATACATCAAAGTATGATTTCATAGCGGATCTTGGATTGTCTAATAAATCATAAACAAAGCCTTTTACCTTTTTGTATGTTTTATTTGAATCCAAAAAGTATGCAAAAGAGATAATGAGCCCTGCTAGCATTTATGAAGCCAATCTTTTTTTAAGCAACTCATTAACTTTTGTAGGGTTAGCTTTCCCCTTACTTGCTTTCATGACCTGGCCCACAAAAAACCCAAACAACCTATCTTTTCCACTTTTGTATTGTCCTACTTTATCACCATTTGATGCGATTATATCATCAATAATATTTAGAATTGCTCCATCATCACTAACTTGTCTTAGTCCAAGTTTATCAATTGCAGCATCTACGCTTTCATCATTTTCCATTATAAAATCAAGAACATCTTTCGCAGCTTTTCCACTTATGGTCGAATCTTCTATTCTTTTCACGAGACTTGCTAATTTTTCCGAACTAACAGGGCTAGTTAAAATATCCATACCATCATGAAATTTTCCCGGTAACTCTACGCTTAACCAAGTTGTGCTTAATTTTGCTCCTGCTCCAAAACCTATCATCTCTTCAAAAAACTTAGACATTTCGACTGAGCTCGTGATGACAGCCGCGTCATACTCTTTTATTCCTAATTCACTAATAAATCTATTTTTCTTCTCATCAGGAAGTTCTGGGATTTTTGTACATTCACGCATCATGTCTTCAGGTATAATCACAGGTAAAAGATCAGGATCTGGGAAATAACGATATTCAGCACTATCTTCTTTGGCTCTCATACTTCTTGTTACACCCTTTTGGGTATCAAACAATCTAGTTTCGAGTACAACTTCTTGTTCATAAACACCATCTTCCCAAGCATTAGTTTGTCTGCTTGTCTCATATTCTATAGCTTTTTGAATGAATTTAAATGAGTTTAGGTTTTTAATCTCAGCTCTAGTATATAGCTTATCATCACCTTTGGGTCTGATAGATATATTTACATCACATCTAAAACTACCTTCTTGCATATTTGCATTACTTATATCTAAGAACCTAACTATGGCATGAAGTTTTTTTAGATATTTTATAGCTTCTTCGGAGCTTCTTATATCAGGCTCACTTACAATCTCTAAAAGTGGAGTACCTGCACGATTTAAATCAACTTGCGAGTGATTAGATTGATGGGTATTTTTTCCAGCATCTTCTTCAAGGTGAGCTCTTGTCACACCGATACTTTTTTTACTTCCATCATCAAAGTCAATGATAACTTCTCCACCTTCTACGATAGGAATATCAAATTGACTTATCTGATAACCTTTAGGCAAGTCTGGATAAAAATAATTTTTTCTATTGAAAATTGATTTTTCATGCACCTTCGCATTGATAGCAGTTCCAAATGCTATTGCTTTTTTCACCGCTTCTTTATTTAAAACCGGTAACGCTCCAGGAAGTGCTAAACATACTGGGCATACATGTGTATTTGGTTCATCTCCAAAACTTGTAGGACAGTTGCAAAATATCTTTGTTTTTGTAT
>JALUXT010000114.1 GCA_027013245.1 Campylobacteraceae bacterium | reverse complement strand
CTTAAAACAACTCAAAAAAGAGGGAATTAAATTTATAAATAATGCCACACCTTTTTTAGTAGAGCTTGAAGATGGCAATATAACTATATGCCTAAAAAGAGGCGAAGATGATTTGATGGTTAGTTCACAAAAGCTTTTAATAGCCACGGGGAGAGCCCCAAATATTGACTTGGGATTAGAAAATGCTAAAGTTTTGTACTCAAAAAAAGGTATAAAAGTAGATGAATATCTAAAAACATCAAATTCAAATATATATGCCATAGGAGATGTATCTACAAAATACAAATTTACCCATGTAGCAGAAGCCGAAGCAATAATTGCAGCTTCAAACATAGGCTTACCAATCAATAAAAAGATGAGTTATGACGATATCGGTTGGTGCGTTTACAGCTCACCTGAACTCGCACAAATCGGATTAAATGCAAAAGAAGCTGAGAAACTATATGGCGATAAAGTCAATATATATAAATTTGATTATAAAAATACAGATAGAGGATACACTGATGTGCAAAAAATTGGAGCGATAAAAGTAAGTGTACTTAAAAATGGAAAAATCGTAGGTGCCTCGATACTTGGAGAGCGAGCTGGAGAGTTAATCCATCAACTTCAACTTGCGAAAACTCTAAATATCTCTTTTGATAAACTCTCAAAAATGATTTATATATACCCTACTTTTGCGGACATGATAAAGCAACCTGCCAAGCAGTTTTATATAAGCAAGCTTTTAAATAATCCCATTTTGAAATTTTTGAAAGCAATTTTGCCAAAGAAAAAATCATGAAGAAAAAAATAATCATAATAATCGTATTTGTTTTGATAATTACAGCTATCAGATTTTTTAATTTAGACACATATTTTACATTTGAAAATTTAAAAGCCCAAAAAGAGGTTTTGACAAATTTTGTTAATGCAAATTACATATCTTCTATCATCATATTTGTATCTTTATATATCACCGCAGTTGCCTTTATGCTCCCTATCGCCACTGTTCTAACGCTCTCAGGTGGATTTCTATTTGGCTCACTTCTTGGTGTTTTCTATGTAAATATTGGTGCAACTCTTGGAGCAGTATTAGCATTTTTATTTGCAAGATATATCATAGGAGGAAAAGTTCAAGCAAAATACGAAAAGCAACTCTCAAAGTTTAACAAAGAGTTAGAAACAAACAAATATCAATATCTTTTTAGCTTAAGATTTTTGCCTATTTTCCCATTTTTTCTTGTTAATTTTTTGTGTGGAGTTACTAAGCTTGATCTGAAAACATTTACGATTACAACAGCTTTAGGGATACTTCCTGGCTCTTTTGTCTTTACTTACGCAGGAAGCCAGATAGCAAGCATAAACTCCATAAAAGATATATTTTCAAAAAATATACTATATGCCTTTGTTTTACTTGGGCTTATAACTCTTATGCCTGTGATTATCAAAAAATTTAAAAAACAACCTATATCTTCTAGTTAAACCTATCTTTAAAAGTGCATTTTTGACAAAGCTCTTCTTTGGCTTTGCCCTTTTTAAAGCCTTTGATTATATTTTGGGCTCTGGCTCCACTTAGTATCTCTTTTAAGCTTCTTACATGTAAGTTTCCCAAATCCATAATTCCATCACCATCAAGGCAACAAGGGACAGTTGTTCCATCTGCTAGTATGGCTATTTGCGAGATTAAACCGTGACAAAAACCATCCGTTTTAGTTTCGTTTTTAAGGCTTGGCCATTGAAAATAGTTATCAAAATGTACTAAAATCTTTTTAGCCAATCTTATAGATTTTGGAGGATTTAAAAGCAAATCCTTATCAAATTTTATATCAAAATGCGAAGATAATTTCTGAAATA